>QMTU01000112.1 GCA_003663585.1 Thermoplasmata archaeon | reverse complement strand
GTTATATACCTTTCAGACTTCTCGTCAAAGTATCCGACTTTAGGATTTCTGATGCTTCCTATTGCAAACACAAGTCCCATCTTTACGTGGTTCTTCTCTGCATAGTCTCTAATATAGGAAAGGAGTTCAGATCCCATAGGAGCTCTAAAAACGTGAAAAGATCCTGCTGAATATTTCATGTTCTAGCACCCCACACTTATCCATACGTCATTTTAATAGGAGATTATAGTTTAATTAGTATGTTATTACTATTATTCCCAGGACTCGAGGGTGATCCTATGTCCCAAATAGACCTTGCAAGGAGAGGCGTGATCTCAGAGGAAGTAAAGAGAATAGCAAAAAAAGAGAATGTCGACGCAGAGAAGCTCATGAGGTACATTTCAATGGGATATACTGTCATATTTAGGAATGAAGTTCATGACTGGGTTGAGCCCGTCGCAGTAGGAGCTGGACTCAGGGTTAAGGTGAATGCAAACATAGGGACCTCAAGGGATATCGTTGATGTGAATAATGAGATCGAGAAGGCAAAAGTTGCTGTGAAGTATGGGGCAGACACAATAATGGATCTCTCCACTGGTGGAGATCTTGATGACATAAGGAGAAAGATAATGAAGTCAGTAAACGTTCCCATTGGAACAGTTCCTGTATATCAAGCTGCAGAGGAGGCCCTTTCGAGGGGGAGACCTATAGTTGAGATGACAGAGGACGATATCTGGAACACCATTGAGAAACACTTTAAGGATGGTGTTGATTTCGTTACTGTTCACGTTGGCGTTACCAGGGATCTCGTTGAGAGAATGAAGAGATGTAAGAGGGTAGTTGGCATGGTCTCAAGGGGTGGCACCTTCCTTGCGGCGTGGATATTACACTGGGAAAGAGAGAATCCCCTATACAAGGACTTTGAATACTTATTAGAGCTTGCAAAACAGTATGATGTTGTCCTAAGCCTTGGAGATGGCCTAAGGCCTGGAGGCCTCCCAGATGCAGGTGATGAGCTTCAGATGGCGGAGCTGTATACCCTTGGAAGGCTTGTGAGAAAGGCCAGGGAATATGGAGTTCAGACCATGGTAGAAGGCCCAGGTCACGTGCCTATAGATCAGATAGCAATGCAGATAAAAATAGCAAAGGTTGCCACAGATAACGCACCTTTCTACGTTCTAGGACCAATTGTCACGGATATATTCCCAGGATATGATCACATAGCTGCTGCAATTGGTGGGGCAATAGCTGCAATGAACGGAGCCGATTTTCTGTGCTATGTCACGCCATCTGAACATCTAGGCCTACCAACAGTAGAACACGTCAAGGAAGGAGTGATAGCCTCAAAGATAGCAGCACATGCAATAAACATAACAAGATTTAAGGAGGATTACGAGAGAGATTACATGATGAGCGTTGCTAGGGCTCTTCTGAATTGGGATAAACAGTATGAGCTTGCCTTTGACAAGGAGAAGTTCAAGGAGATAAGAGATCTTAGACCCTCTAGAACTGAGGCGTGTAGCATGTGTGGAGATCTATGTGCTATAAAGATCATAAACAGCATGCTCAGGAGAGATTAAGGCTCTAACATCCTACTTTAGAGCTCTTTTTACTTCCTCTACAATTCTTGGAAGGATTTCTCCTGCTCTTCCCATAAGGAACACATCAGATATGCTCGTAAGAGAGGATGTCCTTATGTTCACCTCTATGACCTTTCCCCCATGCTCTCTTGTTATATAAGGCACGTATGCTGCTGGAAAGACTGCTCCTGAGGTTCCAACGACTATAACTACATCAGCAAGAGATGCAAGCCTAAAGGACTCATTTATGGCATCCTCTGGAAGAGGTTCTCCGAACCAGACAACATGTGGCCTTAACAGTGATCCACAAGAGCTACATCTTGGCGGAAAATCCTCATACTCCTCAGGACTCGTTCTTGGGTCATAAAATGGCCTGGACTTTTCACAAAAGCTATTAGAACATTTTGTATACCATATGTTCCCATGAAGCTCTATTATGTTTTTATTTCCTGCTTCCCTGTGAAGGTTATCTATGTTCTGGGTTATGATGTAGAAGCTCTTTCCGCTCTCCCTTAAAATTCTCTCGAGATCTGCTAGAGCGTAGTGTGCAGGATTTGGATTTGCCTCCTTTATTTTCTTCTTTCTTTCAAGGTAAAACTCCCAAACGAACTTCGGATTTCTCATGAAGGCCTCTGGAGTTGCAACGTCCTCTACTCTATACTTTTCCCACAGCCCTCCACTGTCTCTAAACGTTGGTATACCACTTTCTGCAGATATTCCGGCTCCTGTGAAGCTAAGGACTAACTTGGCCCTTGCTATTATCTTAGCTGCCTCTAATATAAGATCCTTGAGGTCATCACTTTGCATGGTATACACCTCATTGGCTTGAGTATGTATTGACGGTCTTATCTTTAATTTGTACATTATTCAGAACTAATACTGAATATAACTATATTATATCTTTCAGACTAACGTTATAGACTAATTTATAGCTTGTAATAAAGCTATGGCCGTATGCATATGTTCATCGCGGTTCAAAACATTTAAGAACTGTTCTTAGGTTATTTGATTGCGTTATGGCAATCTAAACTTCCCATAGATGTTAGCGGCGGCCGATGTTCAAGGTAGCCGATCCCCAAGAAATTTAATAATATTGTATGTAGAAGTTAGTAATACTGTACTCCTCAAGGTGTTACTAATGGAGGATTACTTCGAGAGGATGTCTCATCTGCTTGTAGATAGAAGCTCTCCACTAGGAATGGTGCTTAACGAGACACAGCTTCAGGAGTTCGACTTTGTGACAGCTCCTGAGAGAAGAAAGGACGTGAGATTTGGGGAGTATGTAATCACAAAGAACGCCGTTGGGGAACCTCTTTTTGGAGTTATAGAGAGCCTATTTGGGTTTAATAAGATCCTTCAGGTGTATGAGAGGCAGGGAGTTACTAATCCTGAGCTGGATGTCATAACAAACAGCACTGACATTAGAGACTCATCAGAGCTTATAGTAGCTCACGTTAAAGTTCTTGGAAGGTTAATATTAAAGATTAAGGATGGAAAGATTAAGGATGTCGAGATAAGGCCAAACAAACATCCGATAACACCTCTAACAAGAGTATACTCTCCAAGTAGGGGACTACTTAAGGCCATATTTGAGGAATCTGAGGACTCAAATCCTCCCAGAAGGATTAAAATTGGATATCTCTTGAACTTCTACAATTACGAGGAGAATAAGGGAGACGTAGCAGTGTACCTTGATCTTAACAGGCTGCTCTCAAGGCACTTTGCCATCTTTGCTGTCACTGGAGCAGGAAAGACGAACACAGTGCTTGTAATAGCATCTAATATTGTCAGAGATTTTGGAGGTACCGTAGTAGTCTTTGATTATCATGGAGAGTACGCGAGGCTTAGAGACTATCAGGATAAGCTCGACTTCAGGATAAACGTGCTAAAGGATCCCTCAATAAGGCCAGGAGATCTGTTCATAGGAGAGATACAACAACTTCTTGACATAAGGCCTAGGTATACGAACATGAGGGATGCTCTTCAGAGAGCATATGAGAAGCTCATGTCCAAAAGAGCCGTCATAGTCGACAACGAGGAGCTTTCCGTAGAGAACTTCGGATCAGCATTTATTAAGGGTCTTGAGGATGCTCTAAAAGAGGTTAAGGCTGATGCAGAGGAGAGTAACAATAGAAAGCTGCGAGAGGGCGTTGAGGGGGTGCTTAGAAACCTTAGACTAAGAAGGGATATCCTAACAAGAATCCTATATGATAAGGGAAAGAGCGATGTGATAAGATCTCTAGAGCCTGGAGCCATGAACATACTGGATTTGTCATCATTTTCAGAGGATGAGGCAATAACGTTTGTATCATACGTCGCTAGAACTGCCCTAAGGGAGAGAGTTAAAGCCGTTAGAGAGGGAGCTAACAAGGTAAGGGAGGCCTTCAGGTATCCACTTCTTCTCGTCATTGAGGAGGCC
>QMTU01000111.1 GCA_003663585.1 Thermoplasmata archaeon | reverse complement strand
GTACAAGAGAGTATACTCCAGGAAGATCTACTATTAGAAGACTTTTTCCCTCATGCTCTCTTCTGCTTACGTTTATAGTAACCGTAACTCCAGGCCAGTTAGCAACATCTCCAATTTCCCCTGCTAGTACATTAAAAAGAGTGGTCTTGCCAACGTTTGGGCTTCCCACAAGAGCTACAAGGATATCTCCCGGATATCTCTTTATAGGTCTTACCTCTAGTACCTCATGAACAGCAGCATCTGGCATTCACTCCGTCACCTCTACTATTATTTTCCTCGCAACACCCCTTCCAATGCCTATTGTCGTACTCCTTACCTCTATTACCACAGGACCGTGCATTTTATTTGAGATCACTCGGACTGTGCTTCCTGGAGTGACTCCCATAGCTAGAAGTCTCATCATGACGTTCCTTCCACCGCTTATCCTCAGAACTCTTGCTATTCTGCCCTCTGGAACAACATCAAGGCTTACTATCGTCATCTTCAACGCACCTTGATACAAATATATAATTAGCAACTCTTCTTGGGATTCTTACAACTTTCCCGGATACCTCAACGGTTATAAAGCCAAAAGAATGCTCTAGAACTTTTAGACTCTTTCCTCTCTCTATTTCTGGATACTTTTCATAGATGAAGTCTTCAGCCTCTATGGATTCAACTATAACGCTTTGCCTGCCCTCCACGCTAGAGAGAGGACGCACATTTAAGTTCTTTTCTTCCCTAACCTTTATTAATGAGAGCATTCTGTTGTGAACCTTTTCAGGAAAATGCTCTATAACGTGAGCTATCTCGTGTGAGATCTTGTAGTCCAGGCCTAAAACAGATGTAAAGAACTCCTCTGTTATCCTGTGCTTTTTGATAGTTCTCTCAGCTATTCTTCTTCCATTGTCAGTTAGTGTAATCTTCCCAGAGTTGTAGCTAACGAGGCCCATTTTTTCAAGCTTCCTTATCATTGTATACGCCGTAGCTGGTTTCACTCTTAATATCTCAGAAACCCTTGAAAGCGTAGGATCAAGCATGCACCTTTCACAAATCCTTACGGCAACAAGATAATCTTCAATAGTATGTGATCTCATCATCGGCTTTTAGATACGTCTAACATGTTTATAAAAGTTGCTTTACAAAAATGTCTCTAGGAGAGCCTTGCGCTTTAGCGCGGGGAGGAGGTCAAAGAAATTACCAATGAAATATATAACATTGACTTCCTCCACGTACTAAAGTGTGAGGATTCTTTGTGGGGGAGGTTTGGGCTACCGAAGGATACAACCTTGGTAGCTCGGGGCATGCCAGCGCCCCGTTAGACTCGCCCCTCCTCTCTGAGGAGCAGGCTATAAGCTTTTCGCAAAGGATCTGGCCGACCTTCCTATTCACCGATACTAATAAATCAGAGCGGGAGTTTATAAGACCAGTACACTACAAGCCTCCCATCCCGCCATGAAAGACGAGACTTCCTTGGCAATGATTTTGTAAAAACAGACTATTTCGTTAAATAAACACACCAGTATTCTCGTAATCATAGAAACATTTAAATAAAAGAAAAAGGGAGAGAATGCTAGGCAAGGTCTCCATGATGACAGGATAGCCAGCAGAGGCAGGATCATGCTAATCCCACGTAAGGCCGCCTCCATGGTGGCGGTCAATGTCGCCTCCAATGACGCGCTGATAATGATGAGGCACGAGAGGAGGAAGCCCGTGCTCGTGGCTAAAATATCCCAAATACAAAGCACGGGCAACCACGTGTGCAACTCTCTCTAAAAGTACTCAACAGTTACAGAGATCTCCTTAGAAACCTTTCTTGAAAGCACATCCCTATACTTTTCCAATATCATTGAAAGTTCAGCTTCGCAATAGCTAAAACACTCTAAAATAAGCGTTATTTCATCACTATCAATATTAAAAAGTATACACGAAAACTTATCGCCTAAAGCTGCTCCAAGATCCTTCGAAAAGCTAACTAAGTCCATATCGATGCTCTCAGAGTAATTTACTTTCCCCTCAATGAGCTCCCCAATCATTCCTAAGTACACATCGCAGTACTCAGGGTTTTCAGTGAACACATCTGCGATATCAACATAAACGCTTACTGCTGTGCTCACTGTAAGGACAATGTCCTCCGAGAGTTTATTCAAGAACTCCAAGGACTTCTTGTATAAAATATCCTCTCGACAACGTTTAATTATCTTATAAACTCTCTCAACAAATTTTTCCTGCTCTCTTGCTTGAACACTTCCTGGTCTCTTTTTTCTGACCTCTCTTATAGCTTTCTCATGATTAAGTCCATACTTGTATGAAAGATAAGCTGCAGCTATTGAACCTGACCTGCCAAGTCCTCCCACACAGTGCACATATACCTTCATGCCTTTTTCATCCATTCTAAGGATCTCTCCTAGAAGCCACATTGCCGGAACAAGTTTAGGTGCTCTAAAATCTTGAGTTGGAAGTTTTATTACCTTAAGACCCATGTCTTCAAAGTAAGAGGTGTCATAGTGATATCTTCTATACTCCTCATCTTCTATGAGGGAGACTACTACGTCGAACTTTCTCACGATGTCATCGTAGTCAACGTGCATAGGGATTGGGCCAAATGCTACATTCTCAGTAATCCAGAATGCTCTCATGCTACTACCTCCTTATTTCGTCACATTCTTTGTTAAGCTTTATGCTTCCAAGCTGTATACTGGTCACTTTCTTATCTTCATCAAACCTATCGCTTACATATACTATAAACTCAAGTGAGTCCTCATCAAACGACTCCACGATGCCCACGCCAAGGAATTCATCTCCAGAATAGAGGCCTACCAGCAGATTTTTAACGTTCCTCTCGGATACTATTGTGTACTCTCTAACATTATACAAGCTTCTAAGGGCTCTAACTCCCCTACAATACTCCTTACATATAAGATATAGGGTGTCATTTATTACAGAAGCCCTTTTTACGCTGCTAGAGGTAACTGCTGCAAGAAGACTTGGGCTTACATTCCACTTCTTGGGGAATGATAATATTCTGGGCTCCCTAATTGAAATAGTCTTCCCATCACCAAAGTACATCTTAAACTTCATTTTCCTTCTTTCATACCTTTCGACCATAGATCTTCTTCTAGCATAGGGAGATGCTCCTATGTCAAGAACCTCTTTCCCCAGAAAATCCTCAATAGCAGGCAATATATGATCTAAGTCCCCACCTCTGCTCATAGCAATGATAAGATCTGGATTCAGGATCATTGCTTCAGTGAGCTTCAGCCAAAAGCCATGTGATCCCCTAACAAGTCCACATGTATCTATTATCATCCCACCAAACTCTCTAGAAACTACATACATGCCAAGGATATAAGCCAAGAAGTTTCTAACTGGAGTAGTCGCCCCAACAAAGAATCCTCTCTTTATAGATATCCTATCCTCTGAAAGCTTTACGACTGTTGGTGGAGGAACTGTTGCCTGCCCTATATCAGCATCTAAAAGAGGCATGTCCTTTCTCATGGACGCATATATAGAAAACGTGCTCTTTCCTCTATCTGTTCCTCCAATAACCATAACTCTTTCATTTTTTGATATGCTCTCAATGACCTCATCCCAGACCTTCGGATATCTAGTATCAAGCATCACTAGGCACCTCATCATCTCTAGCGGTCCGCGGACGGTAGCTTCATCACACATCAGCCCGTCAGCTCCTCGTCATCCCATAGCTAGTAAATTATTGCAGCAATATATAAATTAAAAAGCATTGTAGAGGTCCATGAGGCTCCAAAAAGATCTAAAACCTTATATATTGTGCGGAAACCTTCCCAATAGAATCACATGTGATATCTGTTTACCTCTTCCTAACTTTTATCATCACTAGTAAGGTATTATAGGACACTCTATCATTACCTCTACTTGAACCCCACAAGTATTTCAGAGAAGCATGCGGTGTGCTGTTATGAAAAAGCATCCTATGAAAATCATACTCATTGAGGAGGTTCTTTCAGATCACTATGTTCCTCCTAAACTCTTGTAT
>QMTU01000110.1 GCA_003663585.1 Thermoplasmata archaeon | reverse complement strand
GTGTTAAGATGCTACGAATATCAATAGATCATAACTTAAATAATTTCCTTATTGATACGGTTGATTGCGTCTTGAAGGACCAAAATAGTTATGTACCATAAATCTCTAAAATTAAACCTGCTAGGTAGCAGTCAACTGCTAAGCTCATGAGGTGCCAGGAAACGTGTTTGGTAACGTAGTACCAATACTATCATTTCTTCTTGTTATATTAGTTTCCATAGTTATAGTGAGGATAGGAGCTGTTGCATTAGAGATGACGGGACTTCCAAAGGAAGTTGCAGCCTTTCAGGCTCAGTCTGCATTTTCTGGTGTTGGCTTTACAACATCTGAGTCTGAATACGTTGTATCACATCCCGTGAGAAGGAGGATAATAAGACTTCTCATGCTTCTAGGAAGTGCTGGAATAACGTCCGCAATAGCAACCCTTGTTCTGTCCTTTGTAGGAACTACTGCCATGGAGGCAGGTACAAATCTTGTTCTTCTCATTCTTGGAGTTCTTGCGCTTTATGCGTTCTCAAGGTCTAAGATCATAGATAAAGTTCTAAGAAGGGTTATTGTATCCGCCCTAACGAGGTTCACTACTATAAAGGTATATGACTATTATAGGCTTCTAGGCCTCAGCCACGGATACACTATAGGAGAAATAATTGTTAGAAAGTCCAGTTGGCTTGCCAATAAGACGTTGAGAGAACTACAGCTTGATAAGGAAGGCATATTAGTTTTGGCCATATATAGAAAAGGGCCTAAGGGTAAAGAGCTGTTCCTGGGAGCACCAAGTGGCAGCACTAGAATTCTTCCGGGGGATATTCTTGTGTGCTATGGTATGGAGGACGCCATCATAAGGCTCTCTAAGAGACTTAAGGGCATGAAAGGCAGTAGAGAACATGAAAGAGCAATTGAGATAGCCCAAGCAAGAATAACCAAAGAAAAGATGGAGTTTGAAAGGGAATCTACAGGCGCATGAAGCTTATTATCCTAGTGCACCTTGATCATGAAAGCTTTTATTTAGCCTCAGCTATAATATTATGAGTCAATCCTTGTGATCTTTTAAAGAACTCCGACACATCATTATAAGATTAATAATCAATGCTCATGTATGTTTATTAGAGGTGTAGCGTAATGGTAGTACCTCAGCTTGAGAGTATCCTGAGAAGACAAGGTTATTATCTCATAGGAAATCACTCAGCAGTTAAGGTATGTTACTGGACTAAGGAAATGCTCGTTAATAGAAGGCCATGTTACAAGAGCACGTTCTATGGCATTAGAAGTCATAGATGTATCCAGATGACTCCAGCAGTTGATCACTGTACATTCTCATGTCTTCACTGCTGGAGGTTTCAGGGCTTTACAAATGTAAGTTTTGAGGAGGATCCTGACGATCCAGACTTTATTGTTGAAGAGAGCATAAAGGGACAGAGAGCTCTTCTCTCAGGATATAAAGGGGATCCTAGAGTTCCTAAAGAGCTCTTTGAAGAAGCATATAATCCTGGACATGTGGCAATCTCTCTTACAGGAGAGCCCACGTTGTATCCAAGGCTTCCAGAGCTTGTTAGAGCATATCATAGAAGAGGGTTTACGACTTTCGTAGTGACGAATGGATCTGTCCCTGAGACTATAGAAAGGCTTATCAACGAGGAGGAGCCAACTCAACTGTACATAAGTATCACAGCTCCTAATGAGGAGCTCCACAGAAAAATAAACGTCCCCCGGATAAAGGACTCTTGGAGTAGGGTAAATAGATCCCTGGAGCTCATGAGCACGATGAAGGCTAGAAGGACAATAAGGGTTACTGTCATAAAGGGCCTGAACATGAATGATAAATACATAGAAGAATACGCAAAGCTCCTTGAAAAGGCAGACCCAGACTTCATTGAGGTAAAGGCTTACATGTATATGGGATATTCAAGGTATAGGCTTAAGCCAGAGAACTCTCCAAAGCACTTTGAGGTTAAAGAATTTGCCTCAAAGCTTGCTAACGCTATGGAATATATTGTAGCAAGTGAGAGAGAGGACAGCAGAGTAGTGTTGCTCACAAAACCTGAGAGGGAGAGAAGAGTAAACAGATTCCTAGAATTAGAGTAGACGCACAACTTACCTCTAAGTTTATATTACCTTTCAATAGAATGTGTATTTTCTGTGCTTAGAATATGCATTATTGCTTCGAACTGATAACAAGTGAAAATTATTATTTATCTCTTTTTACATACCCTATGAAAAATCTTTGTCCTTAATGAGATAGATGCCACAGTGAACTTAACTGTAGATCAAATGATGAGCAAAAGCTTTTGAGGGATCCTAAGAAGATGTGATCCTAATTTGAAAAAGCTCAAAAGGGAGTATCTCCTAGGACAATATTTCTTGCGGTAGTAGTTGTAATACTAGTTCCAGTTGTATCTGTATTGCTTTATCTGTATTGCTTATAAACAATGTTACAACGAGGAGCCTTGAGGAAATGTATAACGTCTCTTTTGGGTCTATTATATCTTGCAATGACATCTACAGAGGCTATAGTGAACATATCTTACTATGAAATTGAGAAAAGCATAAAAGAGATATCAGAAGCTATTAAAGACTTGTCTAAGGACATATTTTTGCTCTTGGGGACAGCTCTGAAAGCAGACATACTAGGACTTTTTAAGGAGATGATAGATTAACATGCTGCAGTTATGGGTGGAGTCTTAGTATTAAGCGATGGGTACTGCCTATGGGTATCCAGCAAACATCGTGGGTAATGATACTTAATATATTATTTATAAACGCCTTCATAGAAGCCTCTAGAGCAGATGAATCATCTCAAGATGCTGTTTTCTCTGTTGCTGCAGAGGAAATTAGAAAATTATCAGATGACTCTAAGTTGGAAGCTATAACTCTCTTTATTCCTCTTTCTTTGACGTCTCAAGGATCTTATAATTTTAACAGATCTTAGAATGTGATATAGCTAAAATGCTAAATTCCCAACGACAATCGTTAAATTGTATATCATGGTTTTAATGAACGAGACGTTCCTCACATAACCTAGAGGTATGCTTTAGTGCTTAAGGTTTTCTGGAGGTGTGAGGTTTGGACCCAGAAATTGCCCTAAAAATAACAAAGATGCTAGATCCAAAGAGCATAGCAGTTATAGGAGCTTCTAGGAATCCCGAAAAAATTGGTTACCAGGTTGTAAAAAACCTCCTTAATGCAGGGTACGAGGGGAAAATATATCCAGTGAATCCAAACGCTGATGAGATACTAGGGCTTAAGGCATATCCAAGTGTTCTAGACATTCCAGATGATATAGACCTGGCAGTGATTGTTGTCCCAGCTAAGATCGTCCCCAACGTTATAGAGGACTGTGGTAAGAAGGGAGTAAATGGACTTGTCATAATAACATCAGGGTTCAGCGAAATTGGAGAGGAGGGCAAAGAGCTTGAGGAGAAGGTTGTTGAGATAGCGAAGAGGTATGGAATGCGTATAATAGGCCCAAACGTCGTGGGAATATGTAACACAAAGCACAAGGTAAACGCGAGCTTTGCAATGGGAATGCCCTATGAGGGAGAAATTGCGTTAGTATCTCAGAGCGGAGCTTTGGGAGTAGCTCTTATAGGGAGAACGTGGATAGACAGAGTAGGTCTAAGCAAGTTTATAAGCATAGGAAATATGGCTGACCTGAACTTCTCAGACTTCGTGGAATACTTTAAGGACGATCATGAGACTAAAGTAATAGCCCTTTATATCGAGGGAGTTAAGGACGGAAGAAGATTTTTAGAGGTAAGCGCTGAGTCGTCAAAGGTAAAGCCAATAATAGCGCTAAAAGCTGGGCTATCTAAGAGAGGTGCCTCAGCTGCGATGTCTCACACGGGATCCCTTGCTGGAAGTGCTGAGGTGTACAAGGCCGCCTTTAAGCAGTCTGGCGTTATCATGGCAGAGGATCTTACAGACTTATTCGTCAAGGCAAATGCGTTAGCACTATGTCCGAGGATGAAGGGAGATAACTGGGTAATTATAACAAACGGTGGTGGAGTAGG
>QMTU01000109.1 GCA_003663585.1 Thermoplasmata archaeon | reverse complement strand
TTACTACAATTATAATTGTATTAAGTACTAATAAAATTTACTTCAGTACACTTAACTTAAACTATATAAGCGTTATAACATAAAAGTCTCTTAGAGTAGATTTGAGGGAGATTACCATGGCTAGCCTCAATGACAAGTACTTATGGCTTGAGAACTTAAAAGATGAAAGAACATTAAACTTCATAAGGGAACATAATTTACGCTTTAAGAAGTTCGTTGGAGAACTTCCTAATGAACTCTACAGAAGACTTGAGCCATGGTTCAAGCTTAAAACAGTACTAGATTTCTCTCTGACGGACTCTGGTATATTCGTCCTTTACAGATTATGGGATGAATACGTAATCTCCAGAGTAAGGGATGGAGAAGAGGAGAGAATACTCTCGTCTAAGGACGTTGATGAAAATTCCTTAATAGTCTCAATATATCCATCAAAGGATGGAAAGAAGCTTGGGTTCTTCTTCACAATATCTGGAAGTGACGTTGGCAAGCTCAGGATCATAGAGACAAATACTGGCGAACTAATAGATGAAGTTAAAGGTTCCGTAGGAAACCTCATATGGCTTGATGATAGGAAGATATACTACGCCAGGTTTTACAGAGAAGGAAAAACGCCAGATGGCGTTGAAGCACCAGCAGAAAGAATAATACTTAGAGATATAGAGAGCAAGGAGGAGAAAGTAACATTTGGGCTGGGGCTGGAAAGAAATTATATGATAAGCCTTTTCGATGTTCCAGAGGAGGACTGGATATTCGCAGTCATTAACTATGGATGGATCAAGTCTAAGGTATATGGTGGACCAAAGCTTTCTCCAGATAAGTGGAAACTACTGCTTGACATTCAAGAGAGCGTGGCGTATCCAATAGGATTCCGAAAAGGAGCCTCATATATAGTAACGTATGATAAAAAGGGATTTGGGCGTATCGTTAGGATTACAAATGGAGACCATAGAGAGATAATAGGTGAGGAATTCTATCCTAAAAGCCCTATAGAGGGTGCGATAGTTTCAGGGGATTTGATATATGTTAACTACCTAGTGAACGCATCAAGCAGGATATGTCTTTTTGACTTAGATGGTAATCATAAGGGAGAAATAGCATTCAATGAGCCATCTACTGTAGAAATTCTAAAAGAGTATAAAGGAAGGGTATTTTCCGTTATAGAGAGCTTTAGTAGACCGCCAACTCTTTACGAGATCACATCAGGAGATCTTGAGATAATATTCGGAGAAAAGAGAAATATTGACTGGATGAAAGTTGAAGAAGGATTTGCTACATCATGGGATAACACTAAAGTTCACTACTTTGTTGTCAGGAACAAAAGAAAGGAAAGAAATGTAGCAATAATTTACGGCTATGGTGGGTTTGGCCTCTCTATTACTCCAAGATTTCTAAATCATGTAATTCCATTCATAGAGGATGGAGGCGTGTACGTTATAGCAAACCTTAGAGGCGGTAGGGAATATGGAGAAAAATGGCATAGAATGGGCATGAGAGAGAAGAAGCAAAACGTTTTTGAGGATTATAAGTCTGTTATTAGGGTATTTAAGGAGCGGGGGTTTAAAATAATTGCATTGGGGCGAAGCAATGGTGGTCTTTTAGTGTCAGCGACACTTACTCAAAGTCCAGAGTTACTAGATGTTGCTCTAATAGGTTACCCTGTAATAGACATGATGCGTTTCCACAAGCTTTATATAGGGCATCTATGGACCACAGAGTATGGAAACCCAGATGATCCTAAAGACAGAGCGTTTCTTCTAAAGTACTCTCCATATCACAACGTGGCAAAAGACAGGAATTATCCTTATACCTTAGTGTACACTGGACTTCATGATGATCGCGTACACCCAGGACATGCCCTTAAGTTCGTTGCAAGACTTGAGGAGGTTGGGGCGCCCGTGTACTTAAGAGTGGAAACTGAAAGTGGCCACATGGGCGCCTCTCCAAGGATAAGAATAGTGGAGTACGCAGATATATTAGCGTTTATATATCGGGCTATTAAGATAAGATGACAGAAAGATGACTACTTCTTCTCTTCCCCGATGTCTTTGATTATCTCCTCTATTGGGAACCCCTCCTCACCTTTCATAAGCTTTCTCATAAAGAACTCCACTATTAACTTATATCTCTTTGCTCTGTGTTTAGGAGAGCCTCTTATACTATGACCATGGGCTCCTCTCTTGAATATTGCTATGTAGGCCTCCTTTCCGAGATCTTTAAGGACGTGATAGAACATGACAGATTGATCTAATGGACATCTATAGTCCTCAAGGCTGTGGATTATTAGTATTGGTGCCTTGACGTTATTTGCATAGAATATCGGACTGAGCTTCCTATAGTTCTCGTTCTCAAGTGGATTATCACCTATAATCTCCCGATCAAACCATAGACCTATATCGGAGAACGCATAACTTGTAAGCCAATAGCTTATCCCATTTTCACTGATCCCAGCCTTAAACATATTGCTCTGTGTTAGTGCCCAGTTCGTCATAAAGCCTCCATAGCTTATTCCAGTAATTCCTACACGTTCAGGATCTGCCTGAGGCTCTAGATTTAGGAACGCCTTAATGCCGTTTAATATGTCTTGAAAGTCCTCAAGTCCTACCCTTTCTAATACCCTAAGAGCGAAGTCCTCGCTATACCCCGTACTCCCTCTTGGGTTCGTGAATACTATAAAGAATCCCTTATCTGCAAGAAGCTGCATCTCATACCTAAACCTATATCCATACATGCCCTTTGGACCACCGTGGACAAAGACTATAACAGGGGCCTTCTCTCCTCTCTTTATATCCGGCTTTATGTACCATCCATCGATCTCCAGATCCAGGCTTTTGTACCTGAAGTGCTTTATTGGTCTTACCTTGAGCTTGTCTAATATTAATCCATTATAGTCTGTTATTTGTCTTATTTCACCATCTTTCCACACGTACACTTCTGGAAGTTTTACATCGCTTTCCTTTATGAGCGCAACAACATCGTTATCGCTTACATCGAAGTATGTCACCCAACATGGCTCGTCCACTATACTGATGAGCTCTCCGTTTTGAACTCTCTCTAGTGTAATCCTTCCCTCTTTATATGTGCCAAAGTAAATAGCCCCAGAAGATGTTATTTTTCCTGTGAAATTCTCATACCCGTACTTCTCTGTTATAGGAACAACTTCATTGAGATCCCAGAGATACAAATAATCATGCTCGCTTCTCTTAATCTTCTTAGGTTTTCCATACAGTAATATATTCTTTCCATTGGAGTCTATAGGGACAAATGACACTCCCTCAAGGACCTTCTCTGAGGATCCTTCCGAATACAAGCATATATCATAGAATTTGAAGTCAAGGATGTTATTGTGTGGGCTTGCATATAGGACTTTATCACCGTGCCATATAGCTGAGGAGAATTTATATGCCTCGATCTCGTCTATAACTTCCTCTCCCTCTGTGTCGTATATCCAGAAAAGAGTCTTCTCCCCACTGAAGAATCCAAAGCTATCGAACCATACGGGAACGTCCTGATCAAATATAAGATCCTCGTCTTCAAGCCTCTTTCTAGACCTTATTAGTATCCTCCTATTGTCCTCGTTCCACTGGACACTATCTATCACCTTCGCCTCTATGAGCTTCTTAGATCCCATTGTTCTGAGATCCGCGAGCCATAGCTCCAATAGACGTTCCTTATTCTCCTCTTTAGCCCTTAAATATACTATTTTGTCTCCTCTTGGAGATATTACTGGCATAAATGCATCCTCAATGAATGACCTTCCTCCCGTTTTTAGATCCTCTATAACTACTGTCCTCTCGTATTTGTTCTTCTTCATGTTTGCTTTTGTGAGGACATATGCTACGTATCTTCCATCTCGGGAGATAGTGACGTTGTCCACATATGTAAACCTTGAGAACGTGTTCTCATCCCAAGAGATCTTTCCCAAAGATAACACCTCTTTAGATGTTCTTAATAGAACAAATGGGTGATGTTATGTTTTAAACATGATCGGTTTTTGTGAGGAGGCCTATTATAAAT
>QMTU01000108.1 GCA_003663585.1 Thermoplasmata archaeon | reverse complement strand
CTTAATAAAGATATATTCTGTATTTTCCTTGTTCTGCTTCAATTATTTCTCCACTATTACACATGTCACTGAATATTCTCTCTATTTTATCTTTATCAACGTCTAATTTCTTAGCAAGCTCATCAAAAAGTTGTTCAAGCTCTTTTCTAGTTATAACACCGTCAGGGGAGGATCTTATTTTATCCACTATAGCCTTTCTTATTCTTGAGATTTTTGAGATTGTTGTACTACGCTCTCCACCTACAGCAGGTAGGTAGTCATATAGCCCACCCTCTTGCGGTAATGCTGATCGCATGGCAGCCTCAAAGATCCTTATCGCTCGTATAGCATCCTCTTTCGTTACTTTGTCACTTAGTCTCATCCTTGCTGATGCCTCTGCAAGTCTTATAAGAGCCTCTATCTGTCTTGCTGTTATTGTCAGCACCTTGTGCTCTCGCCCCTTTTTACGCAGATTAATGTAAAACTCCTTTATTATCTCTTCTGCCTCATTTGTGAGAACTGGATAAACTTTTCTCCTAGCATATGCAATGTACTTTCTTAGAAGCTCCATGTCTATTTCTGGCTTTACGGCCTTAGGATTCCTGTGAGACTCTAAAATTAGTGATGCAACTGAGGAATCTCCTACCTCAGTAGACACATCCTTTAAGGCAAATATGAGGTCGAATCTAGAAAGGAGTGTTGGTGGAAGGTCTATCTGCTCAACAATAGACGTCTTCATCTCGTCATCTATTATGAACTTACCGAACTTTGGATTAGCAGCGGCTATGATTGCACATCTTGTCTTGAACCGCGCATGTATTCCTGCCTTAGATATTGTTATCTCCTGTTGTTCCATCGCAGAGTGCATAGCAGTCCTGTCCTTAGAATCCATCTTCTCAATCTCATCAATAAGTGCGACACCACCATCAGCAAGAGGCAAAGCACCAGCCTCAACAGTCCAACGACCCGTAAGCTCATCACGAACAACAGCAGCGGTAAGGCCCGCAGCAGTAGCACCCTTACCAACGACATATACAGCCTTAGGAGCAAGCTCCGATATGAACTTAAGAAGCTGAGACTTACCAGTACCTGGATCACCAACAAGGAGTATGTGGATGTCTCCTCTCCTATAAGTCCCATCAGGCATCCTCTTTGGAACACCGCCAAACAGCGCTAGGGCTATAGCCTCTTTTATTTCTGTATATCCACGAACACCACCTATACTTGGGGCTATAGATCTTATAATCCTTGAAATAAGATCTCTATCTTTAGAGAGCTCTTTTATCTTTTTCTCATCTTCAGATGTTATCTCAATCTCTGAGAACTCCTTTTCAACGTGTACTATTCCTAAAGCATGAAGATAAACGTCTACTAAAGCATCCGTTGTTTTCTTTCCCTTAATAACAGGTTTAAGAACCCCTAGAACTTTTACTCTGTCACCTGGATATAAGGTTCCAACAAGACCTTCCTCTACGTATATTGCAAGCCTTTGTGGAATCTCCCTTCCAGAAAGGAGGTCTGATGGGTCCTGAATCTCTATGAACTGAGAGTTCACGTATATAGAGTTCCTCTCATCAAATAGCATCTTAACCTTTTCCTTTGTGCGATTATCCTGTTTGCACATATCACAATCGATTTTTTTATCTATCTTTTCGAATGGATCAATAAGCTTAGTTTTTATATGATCATATGGGCATTTCCAGAGACCTATTCTTATTGAGCGTTTTATTTCAGAAATCCTTCTCACGACACCCTCAACCATTATAAGCCTTCCTACTGCAGATGATTCTATGCTTTTTGGCATGGACTTCGTGAAGAAGTCCTCAAAGTCCTCAACTATGAGTGAGACATAGGGATCAGCATATAAAACGCCATGTGCACGTATGAGGCTAAAGATCGTTGCGTAAAACGTGTTTATGAACTCAACACCATTTTTCTCTATAAGCGTGAGTATGTCTAGGTCAAGATCACTAACCATGTCTTCATACTCTATGAACTTTGAAAAGGAGACTGTTATTGTCTTTCTTTCAGGCCATTTCTCTGCAATATCTCTAATGTCGTCTATATAGTGCTCCTCAAGGATCTTCTTCCACACTTCCATTAGCCTTAATTCAATACTTCGCGTCTCTGTTATTATATCTACATTTTCAATGACCATATATTTCACCGAAATGCTTTTTAGAGGTGTATAAGCCACGATAAAGCATCCCTGCAGGCTTATATATACTATATAAAAGTTATCCTGGATTTTCAGGTGGTTTACTGAATATTACTTAGGAGCTATACATCAATATACTTTTTGAACCGCCATGTTCTTTGTTCTTCGTCAATTTAAATGATAAATAAACATGATAATCTAGCATAAAATAGCTTAGATAAATATCAGCGCGATATACATGTCTACAAACACTAATACTTGTGCCATGTGTGGGTGATAATGATATTAATGGAATAAAATAGAAAGAATGTACAATATCAAATAGTGTGTCTAGCTACTCTTTTTCAATAACCACAAACTCGTATTCATCTAAGGACTCTAACCTTATAAGAGCTCTTCCTTCCATATTCTCAATCTTTAGTGTTCTTCCATCCTTAAGTGGAAGATAAGCTCTCTTGACGCTCTCAGAAACCCATATTTTGATTTCATTTACAGGAACTACTGTCCTTGGCGGATGAACGCTCTCTGCAGTACTGTATGCCGGCAGGGGTTGCCTTGCTCTACCAACGCCTATTGCCATTATCCTCTGATTGTACGTGTGATTAAGTAGGTGTACTAATATTTCATGATCGTTTTCATAGATCTCTACACTTACTGTCTCTGGAGCTTCAACTTTAACATTAGGCTCACCTGCAAGGTATCTTACGGAGTTTACAATGATTCTAGAGTACTCTGGAAGACCTGTCCTCCAGTAATGTCTACCTATTTGACATGAGAAGTAAATGCTTGCTCCTGAACCATACTTGTTCTCAATCACGGCTGGTATCTCAGTCTCGCCAACGAATGGTGGTGGAGATCGGCCTAGCGTATATTCGTATCCCCACAGACCTCCTGCTATGCCTATTTCAGCTAAGACCCTCCCAGTTGTTGGCCTAATTATTAGTTGCCATCCTAGGGCAGGCGATACCCTCTCATGATAGAACTCGTAGCTCATATCTCCAATAAGTATCGTGCTCTCCTTTATGCCGCTGAAAAGAGGATGAGATGGATCCCTTATAACCATATAGCTCCAGTTTTGTCTGAAAACGCCAACAAGTTCTCCTCCAATGACATCTCCAATTGTAACATTATATTTCTGAGTTCCCTCATTATCCCTCGTTGCAACAGCATAGGTAGCAACAATACAGCCTCCATCAGCGACATAGTCTCTTATATTCTCTACAGCTCTCTCAGAGATACATGCTGTATTAGCAAGCACTATTACTCGATATCTCCTAAGTGTTTTTATGTCCTCGAGATCTCTTCCAGAGATAAATGAGACTGGGTAGTGGGCATGAGTTAGTGCGTAGTAAAATCCCCTAACCTCATCGACATAGTGTTCTGGATGATGCCTCCCATAGAAATCTCTGGTCTCGTTTGAGACAACTATGGCAGCATACATATACGGTTTTGAGCGCCTCATATAGCTCTCAACAGTGTCGTACTCCTCAAAGACCTTTCTTGCAGCATCTAGGTTAGCAGGCTCCTGGAAGTAGCTTGATGAAAACACTAAAAGCCAGGGTATACCGCCTGCTATTATGGACTCTCTAAGCCCTTGTCTTATCGCTAGAGGTGTCGTTGAGGACACTGTTCTGTACATATGGAAGTAATTTCTTGAAGCTGCTACAGGCTTATCTCCAAACATGGCCTTTGTAAGTTTTACCATTTCTGTAATGAATCCAGGAGGCTGATGATCAGCTTCACTGCATTCAGCAAAGACAACATCTATGAACTTTCTACAGAGCTCAACAATCCTATTCGTCCTACCTGCCCAACCGCCTGGGTGGCTATTGTACATGAACATTACGTTTTTGTTCCTTGATTTTATTATATTAAAGACCTCCTTTAATT
>QMTU01000107.1 GCA_003663585.1 Thermoplasmata archaeon | reverse complement strand
ATGAATGTTATAGTATGGAGCATTTATCTGAGATTCTTCCCACCATATCTCAAGCATTTTCATGACTTTGTCCTTTTTAGCCAGCATATAGTTATTAGCGTTGTTTTTTGCATAAAGTATGAATTCCTTGTCTATAATAGGGCCAATCCAAAGAGGGCCTATGTACTTGCCGTAGGGCTCCTTAGAAAAGCGCATGGTGTAATCATCATCGAAGATGATGTATCCTAAGAACTTATTTATAATGTCATCAGCCCTCCTAGCACTTCTAATTGCGGAGATGTGTACTCTTACGTGGTGTATATCTGCATACGAGACATAAGGATACACTGCATAGTCATATTTCCCAGCTTCTCTGATGAGAAACATTATAAGGATTCTCACACCAGCTTCCTTTGAGAACATGTTTCTAAACATTTTACACCCGTATCTCCTCATAGTAGCTTTTGGATATGTTCCAAACAAGACAGCAGTATCCGTAGCTGTTATTGCGGCAAATCCCTTTGCTTTTAATCCACGAAATAGTGCATCTGTAAAACTGGCAGGGGTTCCATAGGGATCTAAATCTATATAATCAAACTTCATTTCACTTGCAAGCACATGGAAGTCCTTTTTATAGACCTTCACTTCAAGTGAATTAAGCTTAGCATTCTCAAGAATCATCTTAACGGATTCAGCAGATATATCGTTGAGATGCACGTCTACCTCTGGGTGGGCTTTTTTGTACCTTAATCCTCTGGAGCCAGATCCTGCAAGAGCGTCTAGGAGTGAGAGCGTAGATCCAAACATATGCTTAAAATTTTTAAGAACGTATCCAAGAAAGAGTACTGCTATATCTCGAGAGAATGCCATTTCTGGATTATAAAATCCAGGGATCTTGCTTCCTGGACCTCTAAATGACACAGCAACCCTTGGAACCTTTAGAAGAATGCCTCCCTCCTCAATGATCTTGTAGTCGTTTATATCACTCATAGTGAATTCCTCAGCGGTCACTCCTCCATGAGTTCCTTAAGTACTAGCGGAGGGATTACATTTCTATTTATTGGAGAGAGGTTGTATAGCCTAAACTCAGGTCTTGCTCTTATTTCTCGTAAGAATGGATCCCTAAGCTTCATGTGCACAGTCATGATGACGGGCTTCATATCGTTATTTATGCACCTCCTGACGACATCAATGAACTTTTCACTCATGAGCTCCATCTTACCTATTTCATCAATTATTATTATATCTGCGGATCTCATGGCGTTCTCTATAGCCTTAATCCCAAGGTCATCTAATGCCTCAATGTTCACTCCGTATTTTCCAACAACATACTTTGGGTACTTTTCCCTGTAATATTTGACATGTGCAAAGATTTTCTCCTCTCCAGTCATTATATCTATAATTTTAAACCCTTCTCTATGTTTAGAAGCTCTTATTTCCTTAGTGACCATACCACCTACAGTAAACCCCTTTTTTCTTAAGTAATCTGCAATCTTCAAGACAGCAGTAGTTTTGCCAGAACCAGGTGGACCTGTTATAGCTATTTTAAGGGGTCTAATTCTAGAGTGCCCAATCATGTGTCAGCCCTCCAGGATTGCTAAAATACATCTATAGATCACCCATAAATATTTCCCTCTAGCTGGAATAATAAACTTTATGAGTAAACCTTAGATGCTGCTTTGTTTTCTTTCAAATGCAGCCTTTACTAATCCATAAAATAATGGGGCAGGTTTCATTGGCCTTGACTTAAACTCAGGGTGAAACTGTGATGCTATGAAATAAGCTCTGTCCGGAAGCTCTAAGATTTCCATACGTTCTCCACTTTCATCAGTTCCAGAGAAGATTAGACCATGACTCTCTAGAAGATCTATGTATCTAGAGTTCACTTCATATCTATGTCTGTGTCTCTCAACAATCTCTTTAGTGCCATATAGCCTATAAGCTAAAGTTCCCTCCTTTATTATGATCTTTTGGCCTCCAAGCCTCATAGTTCCACCATACTTCTCTATTCTTTTTTGTTCTTCCATTAAATCTATAACCGGGTGTGGTGTATTTGGATCTATTTCTGTAGAGTGAGCATCTTTAAGCCCCACTACATTTCTTGCATATTCTATTACAGTAAGCTGGAATCCAAAACAGATGCCTAAAAACGGCACGTTGTTCTCTCTTGCATATCTTATGACCTCAATTTTTCCCTCAACGCCTCTTTGACCAAATCCTCCAGGGACTATTATACCATCGAACTCTCTGAGAATGTTCTCTACGTTATTCCTTGTTATCTTCTCCGAGCTTAAAACTTCATAGCATACTCTAATACCTAACGCTGCACCTGCATGTTTCAAAGCCTCTATAACGCTCAGGTATGCATCCTTTAACTTGGCATATTTTCCAACGATTGCTATACGAACGCTTCCATTAGGTCCCTTAAGTCTTTCACAGAAGTCCTTCCAGGAGCTAAAATCTGGAATCTTCTTAGGTGAGAGGCTTAGTCTCCTTATTATGTACTCTCCAACGCCTTGACTTTCGAGAAGAAGGGGCACCTCGTAAGTGTTCTCTACATCAGGAGCGCTTATGACAGCTTTTTTAGGAACATTTGAGTAAAGTGCTATTTTCTCCACGTGTTCTTTATCAAGTGGTATAGGACTCCTGCATATTATCATATCGGGTTGAATCCCTGCAGCCCTCAGTTCCTTAACTGAATGCTGTGTAGGCTTTGTCTTAAGCTCCTTAGTGCTTGAGAGCTGTGGTACTAATGTTACATGAATGAACATCACGTTCTCAGGTCCCTCCTCTATGAACATTTGTCTTGCAGCCTCTAAAAATGGCATAGATTCTATATCGCCGACAGTACCACCGATCTCTATTAGTACTACATCGGCCCTTGTGTTCTCAGCGACATTTCTTATTAGACTCTTTATCTCGTTCGTAACATGTGGTATTATCTGAACTGTTTGCCCTAAGTAGCATCCCTTACGCTCCTTCTCTATGACTCTATAGAATACCTTTCCTGTTGTTATGCTGTGATCTGATGTCAGATTTTCATCTAAGAATCTCTCGTAGTTTCCAAAGTCTAAATCAACTTCTCCTCCATCCTCAAGAACAAATACCTCGCCATGCTGAAAGGGGTTCATAGTTCCTGCGTCCCAATTTATATAGGGATCTATTTTTATGGCAGTAACCTTTATCCCATACTCCTTAAGAATGCGCCCTATTGATGAGACAGTTATCCCCTTGCCAAGGCCTGAGAGAACGCCTCCAGTCACAAATATGTACTTCGTTTGATTAGGCATAATGAACCATATACTTCCAGACATAAAGAGTTTTCGACAGTGCTATACTATATGGGTGTATAGTCAGTAGAGACCCTTAAGCGTATGAATATCTATGAGTCTAATTATTGTGTTTCTTGGAGAATCTCTAATGACAAAGTTAAAATTAAACTTATCATCAGATTATGGCCTTACATAAAGAGCTCAGGGGACAAAGACTACATTTAGGAGAGGTTTTCTTACAATATCTTTTAGCAAGCTCATCGAATCCTGAATGAAGTAGTTTAAATGTTCTAGAATCTCTTCTTGGGGAATTTTTCTCAATAAGCTCTCTTAGTGAGTCATAGTCTCTTGGTATATCAAATCCAGCCCTAGACAGAACCCTCCTAGTGTATGCATCAACAACCATTATTGGGAAGTCCAAGGCAAATAGCAGAATAGTATCAGCAGTTTCCTTTCCTATTCCCTCTACTGAGAGAAGCATGTTTCTCGCAGCTTTTAGTGGATAGTTTTTCAAATTTTCTATACGTCCTTCGAGCTTATCAAATAAGAATGATACAAAAGATTTAATTCTTTTTGCCTTTACTCTATAAAATCCAGAAGGCCTTATAGCTTTCTCTATTTCGCCTATATCAGATTCAAAAAGACTTTTTGGAGACATTAACCCCTTGCTCCTAAGGTTTTCTGTAGCCTTAAGCACGTTTTTCCAGCTGGTGTTTTGAGTGAGTATTGCTTGAATAGAAATCTCAAAAGGATCCGTTGATGGCCACCACTCTACTACGCCACAGCAGTCT
>QMTU01000106.1 GCA_003663585.1 Thermoplasmata archaeon | reverse complement strand
GTTCATAATTATGGGATAACTGGTGCTATTTTTAGATTTGCCAACGTTATAGGGCCAAGAAGTACACATGGGGTCATCTATGACTTTATAAACAAGCTAAGGAAAAATCCAAGAGAGCTAGAAATATTAGGTGATGGCACTCAGACGAAGTCATACTTGTATGTAGACGACTGTGTTGAGGGCATGATCTTTGGATTTGAGAAAAGAAAGGAGGACATTGAGATATTTAACCTAGGGTCAGAGGATTGGATAAATGTTAGAAGAATAGCTGAAATAGTTGTTGAGGAGATGGGTCTGAGCGATGTGAGGTTTGTGTTCACTGGAGGCATTGATGGTCGAGGATGGAAGGGTGACGTAAAGTATATGAGACTCTCAATAGAAAAAATAAAGTCATATGGATGGAAACCTAAGTACAATAGCGAGGAGGCTGTTAGATTAACTGCGAGGGCCCTTATTAAGGAGATCATTGGGGAGGTGTGATCATGTCAATAGACCTCACAAGAAGGGTATTATCATCCCAAATCGATCCTGAAAAGATGCACGACACTGAGGTTGTTGTTGCGGGATGGGTTGAAGATGTAAGAGTCGTTGGAAAAATATTGTTTGCAATATTAAGAGATAGGGAAGGCAGGATACAGATAACCGTAAAGAAAAACGAGAGTCCAAAAATATATGAAACGCTAAAGAGCATTCATAGGGAGTCCGTAATAGGGGTTTTAGGTAAAGTTGTTAAGAGCGATATTGCAAGAATGGGATTTGAGATAGTTCCTAAGGAATGTGTTGTTTACAGCTATGCGCACGCACCGCTACCAATAGGGATTATAGACAAGGTGCATGTTGAGCTTGATACAAGGCTAAGGCATAGGGTTCTTGACATTAGAAAGGATAATGTAAGGGCTATATTTAAGATAAAAGCAACCCTTGTGGAGGGGTTCAGACAAAGCCTTAGAAAAAGAGGATTTACAGAAGTGCACACATCAAAAATAATAGCAGAGGGCACTGAGGGTGGTGCCAACCTCTTTGAGGTAAAGTACTTTGAGAGGGTCGCGTACCTAGCACAGTCCCCTCAGTTTTACAAGCAGATGATGGTAGGTGCGGGGTTTGAGAGGGTCTATGAAGTTGGAATGGTCTATAGGGCAGAGCCCCATAACACCACGAGACACCTCAACGAGTATCTGAGTCTGGATCTTGAGATGGGTTTCATAAATGACGAGTATGATGTAATGCGACTAGAAAACGAGATATTAATTGAAATGATAGATCTGATAAATGATGAAAACAAAAGAGAATTAAAAACTCTTGGTGTAGAGCTACCAGAAGTTCCAGAGAGGATTCCAGTAATACACTTTGTTGAGGCTATGGAAATACTCGGGTATAATGAAGGTGAGAAGCTTGATTTAGATCCAGAAGACGAAAAGAGGTTAACGGAATGGTCAAAAGAGGAACATGATTCAGAGTTTCTTTTCGTTGATGGGTATCCACTTGAGAAGAGACCACCATACACGATGCCAGACTTTGAGAGGCCAGGTTACTCAAGAGGATTTGACCTTCTATTTAGGGGGATGGAGGTAACTACAGGAGGGCAGAGAATACATCAATATGATCTTCTCGTGGAATCTTATAGACGTAGAGGATATGACCCAAGGAAATTCGAGTTCTACTTTGAGGTCTTCAAGTACGGAATGCCCCCGCACGGCGGTCTTGCTATAGGTGCAGAAAGACTTCTTATGAAGTTGTTAAATCTGAACAACATTAGAGAGGCAATGATCTTTCCTAGGGATCGTGAACGTTTAGTACCATGAGGTGTTAGTCCTTTGAACTTCAAAAATTTTTATGTAATACTTGTTGAACCAGAGTATGAGGGAAACATAGGCTTTGTTGCGCGTCATATGAAGGTCTTTGGTTTTGAGAATTTAGTACTCGTAAATCCTCCAAAAATAGGAGATGAAGCCAGAAGAAGAGCGATGAAAGGAATAGAGATCCTTGAAAAGGCTATTATTGTTAATAACATTGAGGAAGCGCTGGACATAATAGACTACGCTGTTGGAACATCTGCAGTAACCCACAAAACAGAAAAAAGACATCTTAGAGCGTACATGGATGTTAAAGAGTTTGCCCGGAAAGCTAAAAAGATAGAAGGTAAAGTAGGGATATTCTTCGGTAGAGAGAGCATAGGGTTGAAGGACTCTGAACTTGAGAAGATGGATATAATGGTGCATATTCCCGGAAGTAGTGACTATCCAGTTTTAAACCTTTCACACGCAGTTACGATATTTCTTTACGAGATCTTCAGAGAGGAAAGACCTCCGGGAAGAAGAAAGGTCATGAATAGGAATGCTAAAAGGACGCTCTATAGAGTTTTGGATGAGCTCATAGAGGAGTTAATACCTTCCTATAGGAGAGGCCCTACAAGGCTTGCATTTAGACGTGTTATAGAGAGATCCATGCCAACTGAGTGGGAATACCACAGGATGATGGGACTATTTATGGAAGCTCTTAAGAGAATTAAGCGTCAGGAATAGCACTCCGTTTCCTCTTGCACCCACTCTCATTTATCTTAGCTGCTTTTAGTGCTCACGAGAGCATGTAGAGTGTTCTTGTGGTGCAGGAGGTTTGCCTCGACGCTTAGCATTACTGGAGCTACGAGCCCCTTGACTGGGCTCTCATTGGCCTTCGGGCCGGACGGAGACGACCCCACACGGTTTAGGAGCTCGCGATCATGTCCTCTACGAGTTCCTCTTTTGGGCTTCTCTCCACTAAGAACACAGTCTCTATTCTCACTCCATAAGCATAGAAGAGCTCCTCAAGGTACCTGAAGCCGAAACGCGTAAGTCTATCGAGATATGTGACGACGAGAACATTAAATTTCCTTCTTTCGCGAGTTCAATTAGCTTTTTGAGGCCTTTTCTGTTCTCGTTGAGTCCCGATGCTATGTCTGTTATCGCCTCGGCGATTTTGTATCCCTTTGCTGTCGCGTATTGTTCGAGTGTTTTAAGTTGGGTCTCAAGATCCTTGTCCTGATCCCTGCTTGAAACCCTTGCGTAGAGAACTGCTATGTCCTCTTGTTTTCCTCCGAGAAGGCGCCTTACCTCCTCCGGGATCATCCAGAGTTTTCCGATCCTGATTGCCCCGATCTTCTTATCACATATCTACCGGAGGACAGTAACGCGGTGGACAGGTTCAAAGCATTTAAAGACTAGGAGAGCTAATAAGCTATCAGATGCGGGGATCTGAGGTCACCCTAAGCGGGGGCAAGGCCAATGACATGCTCCCCGATGAGCCCAGAGGGGAGTCGAGGCTAATGCGTCCCAAGTCCCTCGTGAGCGTGAATCTTAATGGAAGGTTCTTCGTTCACAAAATGCTCATAAACGCTCACGACGGACAGACCTCCTCTGGAATTTCCCAAAGTGACTCGAAAAACTTAGTCTCCTTGTCAATCAGCCTTAAAAGAAAAATGTTGTCAAGCACCTTTCTTATTACCTTTTTGTATGACATAAGCCATCTCTCTACCTGAGCACTTTGATAATAAGGATAAAATAGAGATAAAAGAGTTATTATATCCTAAGCTGCTTTTCTAGATACTTTCCCACAAGATTTGCTTCCTTTGATAGTTTATCTTCCCTTAACATCCCTTGTTTAATATTGGGTTTTCCCTAAAACCTCATAAAGCAAGAAGAGAGAGCTCCTCTTCCATACTCTTATTCAGTCTGTAGTATAGTCCTTTTTTGGCCATTAGCTCTTCGTGAGTGCCCTCTTCTACGATCCTTCCATCCTCCATAACTATTACCCTGTCACACTCCTTAGCGACGTTAAGCCTGTGGGCTATTATGATGCCTGTCCTATTGTGCATTAGCGTTCTTATAGCGTTCCTTATTATAGCCTCAGTTGCAGAGTCAACGCTAGATAGTGCTTCATCTAATATTACAATCCTTGGATTCTTGAGCATAACCCTAGCAATTGCTATGAGTTGTTTTTCTCCAGTGGAGAGCTTCTTGCCTGCTTCACCAGCGTCCGTATAATAACCGTTTGGAAGCCTTTCTATGAACTTATGTATTCCTAAGAGCTTAC
>QMTU01000105.1 GCA_003663585.1 Thermoplasmata archaeon | reverse complement strand
TGCAGGAACAGATTATGGCACTTCAAGACAAAGAGACTTAGGTCAGTTGTGGACAGACACTATTAGGGGCTTCTTGGGTGAAATAGCTTTTGTTAAGTGGCTTGAATCAATATTCGGAATTAAAGCTGAACCTGACTACAGAAAAGGACCGCTTACAGAATTCCTTCCGTCTGACATAAAGTCAGTTAATGGCAAACCGCCAAAGCTCAACATAAGCATAAAGACAACTAAGCTAAGAGGCATATGGCTTGACATACCCTACAAACAAATAGAGCACAGCGATGTATTCATTCTTGTAAGGACGGGTGTAACAAGATGGCACTTTCTGGCGTTCCTTAAGAAGATAAGTGCTATTAGGGATAAAATACTAAATAAAGCAACAAAGCTTGGTGTTATAACCGATAATGAGCTGAAGGACATTTGGGATAGCATACCAGATTTCACCAATGTACCAGCTTACATTGTGGGCTTCTTCGACAAAAGAGTGTACGGTGCTGACATAAAGAAACAAGATAGTATATTCTTAGTAGATGGGGAGATGAAGATAAAGAGGTTTGTAGTTAATAAATTTGTGGGATATTGGAATCCGAGGCAGGATAAATACAAAAATAAAGTAATTGCACTACTAAGGGAACAGGGTAAGCGCATCCCAGATAAGGCTGAGATTAAGTTTGAAGGAATAGACCGCTTTTCGCCAAGTCTTCACTTTCTGGTAAGTTCTGGAGTCCTTAAACGCAGAAAGCCAGAATGGGAAACCATTATAAACCAAATTTTAAGTTAGAGAATTAAGTATTTCTGCAAGAGCTTCAGCTATTCTTTTAGCCGCCAGTGGAGGAACGGCTTCACCTATCTGGGCCCTAATTTCTGTTTTTCTTCCATAGAATAGGAAATTATCTGGGAACGTCTGAAGCCTGGCTTTTTCCCTTAAAGTAAGCGTAGCTCTATCGCGATCATAGTGGTACCCATGTGTTCCTCCGCCCCCATAGGCAACAATAGTGTATGCTGGCTTAAGCGGATGTATTCTCCTGTATACTAAACTTATCCCCTTCCCTTCAACCTCCCACTTAGTCCCTCTAACGAACTCATGGTTTTCATCAGGAGGTATTCTCTTCATTCTCTCAACGACTGCAGTGTCCTCTCTTGGCGGTTCAGTGGTTGTATCTGGGAGCTTTAGAGTGTAAACGGGCTTGTTGTAGTATCCGAGCTCTTTAAGTAGAGCCTCATGCTGTTTAAGAGCTTCCTCAAGCTCTCTTTTGCCTACTCGCTTCACATTATTTATCATAAGATAGTCGTCGATAATGTTGAATGTCAGCTTGTCCCATACCCTATGCTTCCATGCACGAGCACGTTCTGTGCCTACTTCTTCCCATACACCCTCCCACTTCTTCATGACCTCCTTGTACTTGTCATCAAGCTTGTCAAGAGAAGCTCCTTCAAAGACCTCTATAGGTGTTAATGGATATTTGTGGAAGAGCCACTTCTTTCCATTCAATACTTTTTCTATCTTGCTTCTAAGGCTCCACAGTAACATAAGATCTTTCTTCACCAAGTCCTTTCTGACACCTATAATTATGAGTCTTTCCCGTTTTTGAGGAACTCCAAGCTTAGAGAAGTCTACTATGCCTGAAAAGACTATTTCATATCCTTCTATTCCATTCCCATTACTTGTGTTTGAGATTACCTTTTTTACTTCAGGCCAGCGGATCTTTAGGTTTGCAAAGTCCTCAAGAATGACTTTATATGCCATTCCCTTGTTGGCGCTGACTAGGCCAGGTACATTTTCGAAAACAAATATTTTGGGTTGCAGGATGACTAGGGCTCTGACAAAATGGGCATAAAGTCTTCCTCTCTTTACCTCAATACCTCTTCTGTCCCATGAAGGACCTCTAACTATTGAGAAGTCCTTACACGGGGGCCCCCCGATAACTAGATCTACATCAGCATCCTTTAATTCAGCAAAATCAACTTGTGCCACATCACATGCCAGCACAACTCCACGTTCAGCCTCAACTTTCTCACTCCCCGTGCACTTAACGAGCTTCAGCCCAATGTTCTTCGAGTAGGTTGTTGCAGCAGGCACAAGAATCTCGTTAGCAAAGAGGACCTCATACCTGCTGACCTGTATAAAGCCTAGATCTAGACCTCCGGCACCCGAGAAAAGCGATACAATGCTGAACCTCCTCACTTAAAGATCACCTCTGCTTGGCCCCCTTCTTTACAGTCTCCGCTACAACGGATTTCTCGGCAAGCCATGCAAGCACTATGTTTCTCACTACTTCAGCATCATCATTGCCCATAATGCCCTTAAATTTCTCTATAAGCCTCCACTGATCATCAGTAAAAGACACCTGCACACGCTTGCACTTCGCTCTCTCCTTCCTTTTGCGCCCCAATATACACTCCCAATACACAAGTTATACACACAATACTTATATAACCCTTTCCCCCGTGTGACAAATGTGAGCGAGAGGTGGCGAACGCTGGCGAGAGGAGCTGAATACGTACGAATAATATGGAAACAACGGAGAACCCACGGACCAGATGTTGAAATGATCCTCTATATGCCAGTAGCTATTGCGGTTGAGAGCAAGCCTACAGCAGATGTTGCCTTAAAGGAGATAGGCCAGGTCATAAAGTATGCGGGAAGCGGAATGTATGATGCTGTATTTGTGCGTTTAGAGAACCCTCATAGAACAGGCAATACCGAGCTAAGAACCCTCATAGATGTTGCTAAACAGCTTGGTATAGGAGTTGTGCTCGGAGGTGAAGCATATGCTCCTTTGACTGGGTTTGAGCAGGTCCTTGTTGGAGCACCGCTTAGATTGTATGGAAACCCGGTTGCTCTTTACCAAAAAAGGAGGGAAATGAATGTTGTTAGCAGGGACATAAGTACTATTGAAGAACAGCTAAAGGATCTCTCATGTTTTAGAAGGTACTTTCTAAAGAGGGAATATAGGGGATGATGCGCATGACCGCTAAGAGACACAAAAGACTTGTAGAGCATATAAGAAGCGATCCATTTATAGATATAGCGTTTGTGTATCCTCTCATAAGCAGGAGTGATTGGCTTCATGTACTAGAAAGACAAGCAATGATCTTCACTTCTACAGGTGATATGGGTGAGAACACTGCAACGTACCGCAGATACAAGAGCGGGATCAGATCATTCGTAGTTAATATGTTTAAGCGCGTTTATGAAAAGACCATTGAGGGCCAGCTTAAAGAAGATATTGTTGAGGATAAGGCTGAACGCGCTTGGAGAGCGCTCATAACATTGCTTGCCTCCCGATATCTGATGGAGAGAATAGGTTTGGGTTTGGGAGAGCTACTTCCTAAAAGATACGCTGATCTAACAAGTATATCCCCAGTCATCAAGAAAATTACTGAGGTGAAAACACGAAGTAAGGGCATTTCTGGCACGTCAGCTGTTAAGAAAGCTCTAGCAGAACTTGGAATAGACGGAAAAGGGCTGTGTGATATAGCACCGCTCTTGTGGTGGATCAACCTTGTAATGGAGAGTGAGGTATTTGAGGCCGTTTTCAAGTTCCACTACCTAGTACACTCGAAGATGCAGAAAATAAGATCCTTTGCCAATGAAATAGAAAACACTCTTCTGATATTTAGAGACCATGAGCCTGATTACGATTATACAGAATATGAGGTACTAAGAGCCCTACTGAGCCGATGCGCTGAGCTGAGAAGTCAGTACATAAACAAGTTACATAATGCAATATTATTCGTAAAGTATCTCCGGCAAAGTGTTAAGGATCCGGAACACTGGGAGTGGTTCATATATGATGAGATCCTTACGTACACTGCTTCGATATATATGGTGGAGATACAGAGGCTGTCTGGTATTGAAAAAGTGCTCCTTGATATATCAAACATAATTAGTTCAAGGAAAGGACCCTATGGGGGCGTTACGTCTGCTCTTGCCAGCCTTATTTTGCTATCCCCTATATTTATGCAGTATGCTATCGAGGCACGTAGTACTGTTGTAGTCACTCCTGCTGATATAGTTGTGGCTGTGCTAAGGCTAATTAGCAAACAGCATCAGCTGAACGACTTCGTTG
>QMTU01000104.1 GCA_003663585.1 Thermoplasmata archaeon | reverse complement strand
GTTCTATACCGGGAGTAAAACACACAGTTACCGCTACGGTGATAGAGCGCTATAGGTGACCTTCTAGCCCTTTTTAAAGTTTATTAATTATTAGGAGTATCACAATCATTACAAGTATAATTCCCCAGGAGATGTATATCGTTCTTTTTCTTGCTTTTATCATCCTCTCATAGGATTCTCTACAGGCTTCTGAACAAAAGGTCTTTCCAAACTCTATAGGCCTTCCACAGACGATACAGTGAGAGTGTAGTGGTACTCTTTCCCTGGAAGTGCCCTCTTCAGGACTTCTTGAGGCTTCGGTAATCATTCTATCACACTTCCCTCAACATCCTCTCCATATATGGCATTCCTAAGATCTTTAGTATTTGCTCCATTTATCACTATTGTCCTTATTCTTGATCTGTTTATTATAAGGGCTGCTAGATGATCTATGACAGTGTTAACTCCAGGCTCTGGTGGAATGCTCATTATTATGTCTAAAAGTTGCTTAAAGGACAGCCTTTTGAGCTTTTGCGCGTCCTTGTGTCTCTTGGGATCCTTGTCATATACCCCATCCACATTCGTCGCTATTATTAGCCTCTCTGCATTTAGCCTCTCCGCAAGAAGTGCTGCCACGGCATCTGTTGTATGTCCTGGCTCAGTGCCTCCCATTATAACAATCCTAGAGGATTTTAGGTAGGACACTGCCTCATCTACGGTTCTAGGGACCTCAGGATAAGCAATATCCTCCAATGCGCTTATAAGAAGTAGGGCATTTAATCTAGTGGCTTCTATACCGATCTTATCTAAAATATAGTCATTATTAGAGAAGTTCCTCGCTGCACTTATGTACTCTCTTGCGGTCCTTCCTCCTCCTACTACCACCCCAAGTTTAAAGTTACAGGCAGCCTCCCTGAGTATCTCTATGATTTCTTTTATATATCTCGTGTCTATTTTCTCTCTTGAGACTAGTGATCCCCCAAGGCTGATCACGATCATAAGGTCTCACCCTTAAAGATCACAATTACCGAGGATGTATTAAATACATTTGGTGAGAGTTATGAACGACGATTATAGGAGATATGAGCTCAAGAGGCTACTTGAAGAGCTTGGAAAGTATCAGGGGTATGGTACAAACCTAATTAGCCTGTATATTCCCGGAAACGCTGATATAGGAGACGTGTTAAATCAGCTCAGACAGGAATACTCAGTTGCACAGAACATAAAGTCAAAGCAAGTTAGAAAAGGTGTCATGAGCGCTATAGAGTCCATAATAGGAAGACTTAAGTATTACAAGAGAGCGCCCCCTAATGGGCTTGCAGTGTTCTCAGGGGAAGTCATAGTAGGGCCTAACAAGACGGACTTCGTTACGTACGTTATAGAGCTTCCGGAGCCACTGAATTTCAGCATATATCACTGTGATTCAAAGTTTTACATAGAGCCCCTAAAGGAACTTCTTAAGGAAAAGGAAGTATATGGCCTCATAACCCTAGATAGAAAGGAGGCTGCAATAGGCCTTCTAAGAGGGAGGAAGCTTGATGTCATAGCAACATTTGAGTCTAGGGTCCCAGGGAAGCACAGGCAAGGTGGGCAGTCTTCTAGGCGTTTCGAAAGGCTTATTGAACAGGCAGCACATGAGTTCTTTAAGAAGGTTGCTGATGAGGCTGCAAAGGTATTTCTCAATGAGCAGGATCTTAGGGGGATATTCATAGGAGGTCCCGGGCCAACAAAGGAGTACTTCGTGAAACAGGGATACCTTCATCCAAATCTAAGAGATAAAGTAGTTGCAGTCCTTGACACAGGGTATGCTGATGACTATGGGTTAAGAGAGCTCGTTGAAAAGATATCAGAGACAGTAGATGAGCTTAAAATTTCTAGAGAAAAGAAAACTGTGAACGAGTTCATAGCAACAGCCCTGAAGCCCTCTACAGCAAACAGAGTTCTATATGGATATAAGCAGGTCTTAGAGGCTCTTAGAAATGGTATCGTTGGAAGAGTGCTGGTGTCCGAGGGCCTTAGAAAGGACGTGATAATACACAGATGTCCATCATGTGGCTACGAGGAACTAGAGATCAAGGAAGTAGATGAGCCCGTGGATCAGAGGTCTTGTCCATCCTGTGGAGCCCCTATGGAACAGAGAAGGGAAGACCTAGTTCAGTATGTTGGAAAGCTTGCTGAGGAAACTGGAGCAGAGATGATAATGATCTCAACGGACTCAGATGAGGGGATAATGTTTCTAAGGACGTTTGGAGGTTTAGGAGCGTATCTCAGATACTCCTACTGAGGTGCCAATTAATATGGACGTATTGTACCTTAGACATTCTATAATCGACAAAGTGCGTGAAAGGTATGGAATTGAGATCTCAAGGTATGACATAACATATCCACCCGAGGGGTACGGAGACCTGTCCCTCCCTTGTTTTAAGATTGGCAAGCATCTTAAGAGAAGTCCTAATGAGATCTCCAAAGAGCTATCTTCTGAGGATTGGGGAGAGGCAGTAGAGAACATTAGCGCAGTGGGTCCATATCTGAACTTCTCACTAAGGTACGAGCTGGGACTTTTGTGGGCTCTTAAAGTCATAGAAAATAAAGGAACTCTAATTGACTTTGAGAGAAAGAACGTAAAGGTTCTAATTGAGCACACTTCAGCGAATCCCACAGGACCTCTTCACGTTGGAAGAGCTAGAAATCCAATAATAGGGGACTCTATATCGCGGATCATGAGGGCCTATGGGTATGACGTGACCACAGAGTACTACGTAGATGACATGGGCTTTCAAGTTGCGACAATACTCTGGTGGTGTCTAAAGCATGGCTTTCCAAAGGAGGAAAGTGCATATGAGTTTGTTAGAATATACCAAAAGGCAAACGCTGAAGTAGAGGAAAAAGGGCTTCAGAAGGATGTTCTAGAAATTTTGAGAAGATATGAAAGTGGAGAGTTCAAAGAGGAGGTATCAAGGATTGTAGACTGTGTTATGAGGGACATCCTCTCCTCACTCGAAAGGCTTAATATTAGGTTTAATTCCATAGTTAAGGAGTCGAAGTTTGTGTTTGATGGAAGCACTAAGAGAGTTTTGGAGGAGCTCTCTAAGAGGGGGATTTTAAGAAAAGACTCCACAGGAGCCCTTTACGTTGAATTAGAGGAAGTATGTCCTGAGATTGCAAGAGGACTTCAGGACACGAGCATGTACTTGACGAGATCCGATGGAACAACTCTCTATGCCCTTAGAGACATAGCGTATCATATTGACAAGGGGAAGAGAGCGGATATCATTATAAACATCCTGGGAGAAGACCACAAGCTCGAGGCATCCTTTGTACAATGTATGATGAGGATATTGGGAAAAAAGGTTCCTGAAGTAGTATTTTACTCCTTTGTATCACTTCCTGAGGGAAGAATGTCTACAAGGAAGGGGAGAGTAATATATCTAGATGAGATATTAGAGGAGGGGATCTTAAGAGCATATCAGGAGGTTAAAAAGAGAAGGCCTGAGATCTCAGATGAGGAGGCCCTTAAAATAGCAAAGAAGGTTGGAGTTGGTGCTGTAAGATATGGGATAGTTAAGGTTCAGCTTGAGAAGCCTATAGTGTTCAAGTGGGAGGAAGCGCTTTCTTTGGAGGGGGACTCCGCACCGTTCATAATGTATTCATACGTCAGAGCATTAGGGATATTAAACAAGTCCAAGGAGGAGTGGCTCTCTCTTGAGAAGCCTATCATAAAAGATGCTTTGGAAAAGAAGCTCATGAAACAGGTACTCAGGTTTAGAGATGTTGTCGAGGAGGCTGCTCTGACACGTAGGCCATATTTGATAGCTAAGTACTCATACGAAACAGCATCTATTTTCAATAATTTCTATGAGAAGTGTCCTGTGCTATCAGAGAGCGATCCTCTAAGGAGACTTACTAGGCTGGCACTAGTGCACGTAACTGCAACTGTGCTGAAGGATGCGTTCTCCCTTCTGGGCATTGAAATGCCTGAAAAACTCTAATTATAGAAATCCTTTTAATTGTCCTAAAACAAAAGATTTTAATTAGGAAGTTAAAAATGCTAAACGCTTACTAAGCCCTCTAAAATATTGGTTTCATCACAGCTCACAGATGAAGGGGATACTTATATG
>QMTU01000103.1 GCA_003663585.1 Thermoplasmata archaeon | reverse complement strand
GTGAAAGCCCAGCAAAGTTTCCTGGATACAGTTTTACATACAAGGACTCATCGTGTGCTATTTTACCGTTAGGACCATATCACATATCCTTGGATGAGCCTGCCCATTTTAGGTTATACGTAAAGGGAGAGGAAATTATAGGGTGTGATTACAAGGGATTTTACTCTCATAGGGGCATAGAAAAGCTCGCAGAGAGTAGATTAACATATGAGCAGGTTAACTTCATTGCAGAGAGGATCTGTGGTATTTGTGGCTACACGCACTCAACAGCGTATTGTCAAGCTATGGAGAGAATTGCGGGAATAGAAGTCCCAGAAAGGGCAGAGTATATAAGAACTTTGCTTCTCGAGATTGAGAGGATACACAGCCATCTTCTTTGGCTAGGAATAGCGAGCCATCTAGTAGGACTTGAGTCAGGATTCATGGATGCATGGAGGATTCGAGAGAGGATTATGTGGCTTGCTGAGAGGTTGACAGGAAACAGGAAAACGTATGGGATGAATCTCATAGGTGGCGTAAGGAGGGATTTGCTGGACTATAGGAAGGATCTTGTTATAAAAACAGTGGAGAAGGTCAAGGAGGAGTATACACAGTTTATTGAGAAGTTAAAGTCAAACAGAAGTTTTATACGAAGATGTGAGGACATAGGAGTATTGCCCTACGATAAAGCTAGGGCTTATGGTGTGTTAGGACCTACAGGCAGAGGATCTGGGAGAAAAATAGACACTAGGAAGGATCATCCATACGCCTCCTATAAGGACGTTGACTTCAATATCCCACTATATAAAGATGGAGACGTCCTGTCAAGAGCTCTCGTGAGAATTGAGGAAGTCCTTGAGAGCTTCTGGATTATTGAACAGTTAATAGATTCTATGCCAGGTGGAGATATAATAGCAGAGTACACTGAGATACCACAGTTTTCTGAGGGCCTTGGATATACTGAGGCTCCAAGAGGAGAGAACGTTCACTACGTCATGACTGGGGAGAAAAATGTTGTCTATAGGTTTAGGGTTAGAGCTCCAACATATGCAAACCTTCAAGCAGTTCCTGAAATGCTTAGGGGATATACCATAGCAGACGCGCCATTGATAATAGCGAGCATAGATCCTTGTTACTCCTGTACAGAAAGGGTTACTGTCATAGACGTGAAAAGTGGCAAGAGAAGGACTTTAAGTGAGGATAAGTTTAACATGCTCTCTATAAAGGCATCAAGGAGGCGATCATAATTGGTGAGAGTAATAACTGTCAAATATCCTCTTAAGGAGGCAAAGGCCCCTGAGGAGTATAGGGGAATTCCATACATAGATCCACAGAGATGTATAGGGTGTGGGGCGTGCAGAAACGCCTGTCCCCCAAATGCAATAACAAGAGAGATAGATCTGGAGAAGGGCATAAAGAGGATAGTACTTGATGTGGGCAGGTGTATCAGGTGTGGCCGATGCGAGGAGGTGTGCCCATCAGGAGCCATAAAGCTCACAAATGTATTTGAGGCGGCATCAAGACAGAGGGAAAATCACGTAGAAATTGTGGAGCTAAAGCTCTTAAGATGTTCACGATGTGGAAAATATACAGAGTTCACAGAGAGACAGGTCATGTTAGCTTTTGAGATACTTCCTAGAGAGGTTTTAGAGGTGGAGGCACTAGACAAGAGAATATGGCTTTGTAGGGATTGTAGAAGGGAGATTGCGCTTAGCGATGCTGTAGATAAGGAGTGGAAGTGGTACTATGGTAAGCTCGTTAAAAGCATATGGGAGTAAGAGGGGACATAAGCTTAAGAGCGTAAGGGTATTTCACGTTAACAGTGGAGCGTGCAATGGGTGTGACATAGAGCTTCTAGACATATTAACTCCGTTCTACGATATTGAGAGGCTGGGCGTGAAGCTAGTAAGCACCCCTAGACATGCACACGCCCTTTTGGTCACAGGTCCGCTTACTAGGAAAACGGCATCAGCAGTTGTTAGGGCATATGAGGCAATGCCGCCAGAGCCTAGAATAGTAATCGCCGTGGGAACCTGTGCCTGCAGTGGTGGGATATTTTATGACAGTTATGCCCTATACAGAAGAATTGGTGGAAGCATGTTTGACGTTCCAAGAAGGGGAGGTATTTCTGAGCTTATACCTGTCCACATATACATCCCGGGGTGTCCTCCAAGGCCTGAGGAGATAATATATGGAATATCACTTTTATTAGAGCTTGTAAATGAGAGAGTGAGTAAGCAGCACTACAAGGAGGAGTCCTTAGAGGATTATAAGTTAACTAGGAGAAAGAGCCCCATTAGTGAGAGACTTAGGTATTCTCTGAGGGAAAAGACGAGACATATAGTAGGATACTTTGATAGGGATCGCGTCCTAGAGAAGTTTCTTGAGATAGTGCAAATAGCAGAAAAGAGCGAAAATCCTAGAAAGAGACTTTCTGAGCTCATTGATGAATACTGTGCAAAGGAAGGAGACTCCAGGGTAAGGGAATGCCTTAAAATACTCGAAAGAGACTACTGGAGGCTAAAGAATGCCCTACTTAGCCGTGAAGAGGTCATATATTGGATTTAACACGGAAGTTGCTCGAAAGCTTGTACATACTGAAGGGGACTTTGAAGTCGTGGAGTTAGTGTGTGATCTGAAAGAAGAGGATGCAGAGTTACTCATAAAGGTCATAGGATCTAGAGAGTTCACTCTAAAAAAGATCACTGATCATAAACGTGAGATCCCAGAAGTAGTAGAGCGTATACTTAGCGCTTTAAGGTCTGAGGGGATCAAGGACGAAGACACTCTTTTTATATTAGAAAGTATAACATCCTTTTTTAAGGACAACGTCTAGAGATTTTGAGTTATGCCTCGTGTTTTATGCAAGGTTTTTTATTAGCAAAGTATGATAGTATTAATTGTGTGTCCATAGGACTCAACATAGGAATATCGTGATGTGCAGGTGGCGTACTATGGAAGACGTATTTATAGAGGTTAGATGGCATGGCCGTGGTGGCCAAGGAGTTGTTACAGCAGGTAGACTTGCTGCAGAGACAGCACTTCTTCAAGGGTATTATGTGCAGTCTTTTCCAGAGTTTGGTCCAGAAAGGGCTGGAGCACCTGTAAGGGCGTATACGAGGATATCCAACAAGCCAATAAGAATCCACTATCAGGTTCTTTCACCAGATTACGTCGTTATTCTTGACCCAACGCTTATAGGGAACCCAGATTTAAAGGCTGGACTAAAGGAAACGACTAAGGTTATAATAAACGCCCCAGAAGAGCTTTATGAGAACGTCAGGAGCTTCTTTGAGGGGTATGAGACATACGTTGTCGACGCTACTAAGATCTCCATTGACGTCTTCGGTAGAAACTTGCCCAATACTCCTATGGTAGCTGCGTTCTTTAAGATATCAGGAGTCGTTGATAGGGAAAACTTTGAGAAGACAGTTCTATCGTGGTTTGAGGAGAGATTAGGTAAGGATCTTGCCGAGAAGAATGTTGAAGTTGCTAGGAGAACGTGGGATGAGGTGAAGAAACTTGAGTAAGTATGATTTTAACAAACTGTTAGGGACTTGGAAGGAGATGCCCTTTGCAGGGATCCTTCCTGCAGGCACTGCAGTTGAGTACAAGACTGGTACGTGGAGGACATTTAAGCCAATAGTGGACAAGAACAAGTGTACAAACTGTTTGCTTTGCTGGGTGTACTGTCCTGACGGATCCATCATAGTCGAGAACGGAGAGATGAAGGGATTTAACTACGAGTACTGTAAGGGATGTGGTATATGTGCAAATGAGTGCCCTGTGAAGGCTATTAAGATGGTTCCTGAGCATGGTGGTGAGTGATCATGGGAAGGGTAGCGCTTACTGGTGGAGATGCTGTAGCCCTTGCGATGAAGCAGATAAATCCTGATGTAGTAGCTGAATATCCAATAACTCCTCAGACAGTCATTATGGAGAAGTTCGCCGAGTACGTTGCAGATGGTGTTGTGGACACTGTCCTGATTACTGTAGAGTCGGAACATAGTGCACTTGCAGCTTGTGTTGGAGCATCTGCTGCTGGAGCAAGAGTTATGACAGCAACAGCATCACAGGGTCTTGCCCTGATGTGGGAGATACTTTACATAGCGTCATCTCTCAGGCTGCCC
>QMTU01000102.1 GCA_003663585.1 Thermoplasmata archaeon | reverse complement strand
TCTTTATCTCTAGCATGTTGTACGTCATGGCCTTTATTGAGATCGCATAGTCGTGCTTATCTAGGCTAAATCTTTCCCCACAGAGCTTAGCAGTAAGCTTATATGTATCTCCTCTAGTAATGGCTACATGTATTTCTTTAGGCAGTAGTTGCTCAACGTCAAATATATACACAAGTTCAGACATCCACTTGTAGAATAAGGACTCTATATCCTCGGCCTCTATCCTCACAGTGACTTTTACATCACACTTGCTAACTCTCTCCTCATAATTAGGTGATATAGCGTTAAACATTGCTCTTGCAGCATTTTTGAAGAGATCCTCCAGAGTGCTTCCATATGCTTCTATTTCTATATCTGCAGGATGATCTAAGTATCTAAAATCCATATGCTATCACTCCATGAAGCTTTATTATCTTACTAATAATGTTAAGACATAGACTAGATTTAACTGCTTTTAGTTGACTACGCCTAACGAAATAATGAGACAAAACATTAAGAGCCGGATATTGTACCTGAACTGTTTAAACTAATGATCTTTGAGAGTAAGCATCTTGCTAGCACTCTTAGACATATTTTATAGGTATTTGAATTAAGTAGCGTCAACTTAACAGATAAATGTCGTTCCTCTGAAAATGTATACCTTTAAGAATGTAATCTACAAGTATGTAAATATTGAGCCTAAAGTGTGATTTCTGGCTGAGAGAGTATTGAAATTAAGAGCTTGAGGTGATCCTTATGATGGGTCCTAAAATAGTTATTGAGCCTCCAGGTCCAAAGGCTAAAGAGGTTCTCGAGAAAAACAAGGAATATCTTGTCACTACAACACAGGGAGTTCCTTATGTTGTTATAAAACGTGGAAGAGGGATATTTGTTGAGGACGTTGATGGAAATGTATATATAGACTTTGCATCTGGAATAGGCGTGTTAAACACTGGACATACGCCAGAGCCTGTGATTAACGCCATAAAAGAGCAAATTGACAAGTTTATACACTTTTCTTTGACGGACTTTTACTACGAGATACCACTAAAGCTTGCTGAGGAGCTCTTTAGGATAACCCCTGGGAACCACAAGAAGAAGGTGTTTTATGGTAACAGTGGTACCGAGGCAAATGAAGCCGCTCTTAAGGTTGCAAAGTACTACACCAACAGACCATATATAATAGCGTTTATAGGAGCATTTCATGGTAGGACAATGGGATCTCTAAGCCTTACAGCTTCTAAGCCAGTTCATAAGAGGAGATTCTTCCCAATGATGCCAGGAGTAGTACATGTGCCATATCCAAACCCGTATAGACCACCATTTGGCTATGAGGGGAATGATCTGGGGAAGGCAGTCGTAGATTACATAAGGGACTTTGTGTTCGAGAAGTTCGTTCCACCAGATGAGGTTGCAGCAATATTTGTTGAGCCTATTCAGGGAGAAGGTGGGTATGTAGTACCTCCCAGAGACTTCTTCCCCGAGCTCAGAAAGCTCGCTAATGAGTATGGAATAATTCTCGTCGACGATGAAGTTCAAATGGGAATGGGACGTACTGGTAAATGGTGGGCAATAGAGAACTTTGGAATAGTCCCAGATATAATAACATCTGCGAAAGCACTAGCATCTGGAATGCCTCTAGGCGCTACAATAATTAGAGCAGAGTATGACTTCCCAGAGTCTGGATCTCATGCAACTACGTTTGGAGGAAACCCTGTGTCATGTGCTGCCGCTATTGCTACGATAAAGATGATAGAAGAGAGGAACTTACTTGAAAACGCTAGAAAACAGGGAGAGTATCTACACAAGAGGCTTAGAGAGCTCCAGGAGAAGTACGAGCAATATATCGGAGACGTTAGGGGTATAGGGCTAGCACAGGCAATAGAGATTGTCAAGGATTCGAAGACAAAGGAATATTATCCAGAGCTTAGGGGCAAGATCGTAGAAGAGGCTTCAAAGCTTGGGCTTATACTACTAGGATGTGGAAAGAGTGCCATAAGGTTTATACCACCATTAATAGTCGAGAAAGAACACATAGACGTTGCAATAGAGATCTTAGAAAAGGCTATAGCAAGGGCCATAGAGGCTGTCAAGTGACTATGGTTTTTTTCCTTCAACTTTTTCTACAACTTTTCTCTCAAGCTCTAGGAGTATATCCCTTATAGTCTCCTTCTCTTCAATTGCCATAAGTATTTCATCAAGAGTTAATGGATGAAATTCAGTTCCACCAACGCTCTCTATTCTGCTTCTTATCATCTGTAGGATTTTTTCCTTTGAAGGCTTCTTAAGCTCATACTCTATAATGCTTCGATTTGTGAATACCTCTCTCAAGGACCATTCATTTAGTTTCTTATTTCCCAGCATACATATGGACACGTGCCTTCCTGGAAGCTCTAGTAAGCCAACTAAGCTCTCAAAGAAATGTCTATCAGGGATTTCTGTGACATCATCCACGATTACGATATACCTCATAAGAGATTTTCTTTTAATTTTGTAGATAATCCACTTTATAAAGGAGGGGCCCCTAACGATCAACCTAAGCTTTTCTTTTACTATATCAGGATCGTAAAGTCTTCCACCGTGAATAAGAACGCTCTCAAGATCATATATTTCAGCGACCTCAGACATCCAAAGAGCAAGTGTGGTCTTTCCCATCCCAATCTTTCCATAGACATAAAATATTCTACCTGGCTCCCTAGAGGCCTGTACCAATATGTCTCTTCCTAAATCATCATACAGTATGAATCTTGGATCGGGCTTATTGGGATTGAAAGGTGATTCAATCCAACCTAGCTGCTCATAATACAAACTAAACACCCCTACTAGGAAGGTAATCTCAGCAATTATTTAAGGACACTGCGGAAAACACCTTAAGGGGACTCTGAGCTTGTTGAGAGCAGTGTATTGTTCTCATCCACACTAGCGCTAACAACTATTTTATTTTTGAGAAACTCCATTTAAATATTTTAACCTAAAAATATTATTCAAACTCTTCTACGTGGAGCCCTAGCTACACTATAAGCGTTTATAATGTGTGTTATCTATTCCTTGAGCCCATATACTTTAACATAGTCTCCAATGACAGAGTCCTTTATGCTAACGCTCCTAAGAACCACTCTTTCTCCAACTATACTATTAAAGATCCTTGAACATGCGATCTCTGAGCCCCTCATAACTATTGACTTAGAAATCTCGGACTCCTCTATAATAGACTCTGGCCCAATGTATGTATAAGGCCCTATCTTAGCTTTTCCTTTAATGAAGACGTTATCGTCAATATACACGGGATCTATAATCTCAACACTTTCACTCACATCTGCATTCTCTGAGATAAAAGTTTTCTTTAAGAGAGCTTCATTTGCCTCAAGGTATGTTCTAGGAGCTCCTATATCGAACCAGTATCCTTTAAACATATAGGTGTAAACAGGTCTTCTCCTGTAGAGCCACTGTATAAAGAATCCAGGAGAATCTCTTTTGAGGCCCAGAGATAAGTACTCCTTTATAAGGTCTAGAGTGTCTGGGGGGAATGCATAACATGCAGTAGCAATAAGCGTTGTCTTGGGAGTCTTTGGCTTTTCTTCAAACTCTATAATCCTTCCGCTTTCGTCCGTTACTACTTGTGAGTACATGGGAACGAGGCTCTTATCTACGATGTCATATACAGCAATTAGTGGATTCTTCATGTCATATGCCTTATAGAAATCCAAAAGCCTGTACGAGAATACGTTGTCACCGGCTATTATTAGGTAGTGATCTTTACCGAAGTATTCCATGACTCTCTCAAGAGCAGCTATTGTTCCTAGCTTTTCTTCTTCACTTGTGGTGTCCTCTATGAACAGTCTTATTCTCTCTTTTATCGAAGTTTTTTTCATATCCTCTGAAAGCCATCTTCTGAAATGGGGAGCAAATGCTCTGTTTGTTGATATTATGATTTCCTTACATGAAAGTTCAGATAACTCATTCATTATGTAGTCTATGATGGGCCTTCCAGCAAGGGGAAGGAGAGGCTTAGGTTTGCTTAGGGTAAGAGGCCATAGTCTAGTAGCATATCCTCCTGCAAGTACTATAACCCTCATAGGAACCACACCACATGAGACACATTTCATTTGGCCCTAGAGGAACTCTACAGTAAGTACCTCCCAGTCCTCTAC
>QMTU01000101.1 GCA_003663585.1 Thermoplasmata archaeon | reverse complement strand
TTGCCCTCTATCAAAAAGGCTGCGTGCCCTAACCATGTAATTTTCAATACAATCACCCCTTTATGTGTGAGATTCTTTGTTCAAATGTTTGATCAATAACTATAAAGAACAACGACTTCAATTAAAAATTTCTATAGAAAAGTGTAGGACATCTCCTGGGCGCTTATCTCAGTTTAAATTAGCTAAGTCCTTTACTCTAAAATTATATATTATACATTAAGGATAATAGCACTCCAACTACTAAGGTATGAGACTTAATTAGTTGTATTCTGTGATATGCTAATTTTCATTCGCTAATGTACGTACAGTGACTTTTCATCTTAAATTCATGCGAAGAATTCTCTAGCATTGGAAATCTCTTTATAGAGGTTCTCTCATAAACTATTTATTGCAATGTCTGGGGTAACAACACTACTTGAGCTCGCTGAAAGCATCAAGAAGCTGTTGAGGATTCCTGAGTCAGAGGCTATAAGAGCTGCAAGTTTAATACTTGGCGTTATAGGTTTTGAGGACGCAATGCTAGATAATACTTTAGATCCTGAAAGAAGAAAGATTCTTTCTGCCCTCTCGACGTACAACATCTTTTATGTCGATAGACAAAGTGTTGTTCTCCCTATAGAGCAAAAAATGTGGCGTATTGTGAGATGGATATTTAATAGGGATGCTTTGAGAACGATTCAGTACCCAGAGTCCAAGGAAATTGAGGAAGAAGAGAGCGTTTATTCTGATGAAAGCATTTGGGAACTTGTCGATTATGAGGTTTCATCTCCGTGATTTTAATACCCATTGTTGGGAGGTCTTAGTTTTATTCTGAAAGATGTAAAAAATTAGAACATCGGTCTTAATATTCCTCTCTCAAGGAGCTCTTTATATGCTTTTCTTAGAACAGCTCTGACAATTTTTCTCTTCTTTAAACTACCCATCTTTAGGGCGACATGCCTTATGCTTTTACTTTTGTAGACATCCTCTAGGATTCTTATGTCATCATTGCTAAGAGAATCTTTTAGATATTTAAGGGCTAATTCAGCTATTTTTATTGGGTCATGACCACCATATGGAAAATCTGATGACATAATCTCTCGGGGAACTTTTTCTATGAGCTCAAACTCTATTACTGTTAGCTCGTCATCGTCATCAAGGTCTCCAAAGTGTTTTCTTAATGTACTGATGAGTTCCCACTTATTCTTAAAGCCGTCCCTTCTAGCAATTTCATCACTAAGATCCTTAACTCTAACGTGCATAACATTTTTTATAATTGCTCTCCCCAAGAGTTTTCCACCGGCATGAACGTAGACAATATCCCCAGGAGTATACCTTTTAGTTTTTCTTCTTATGGTTATTTTCTTCTCTCCACTGATTATCTTCTTTGCATAGTTCCCTAAGAATTCAAGGTGTTTTGCCATATAATATCACCAAGGCAAATTGTTGCACATTGAATTATGTTTGAAAGCAAGCACTTAGTATAGACACTTTAAAACTGCGTAAACAAGCTTAGCAACGAGGATTAATATCCACGCTTGCTAATGCGATGCTGATAGTAATATGGAGATTTATCATCTGCCTCCTCTCAATGCCAAGTCATATATATAAATTAGGTTAAATATTATAAATGAAGTCATAAAATACGTTATAGAATAAATCAGAAATGAAAATGATGTTACAGCAGTTATCACAGCGATTACTCTAGCACTCCTCGAAGCGACCTCAAGATCTTTATATAGAAGGTCTTGACAATAAGTATCGAGCTAGCTATAAGAAAACACTTTAGAGAACGCTCTTAGGAGCATAAAAATCAAGAGTCTAGAAAATAGTTAAAAGGTTATATTGAGTGATCTGGTGATGAGGTGAGAGCACTTGGCGAGAATTGTTATAGCTGATGACTCCCAGTTTATGAGGACGCTTCTTAAGAACATAATAGAGAAGGCAGGACATGAAGTGGTTGGTGAAGCATCAAATGGTCAAGAGGCCGTTGACTTATTTAAAAAGCTTAACCCGGATTTGGTAATTTTAGACATAGTGATGCCAGTAATGGATGGCATGGAGGCACTGAAAAAGATTATAGAAATAAATCCAAACGCTAAAGTACTCATGTGTACTGGACTTGGCCAGCAGAAGCTTGTTATTCAGGCAATAGAACTTGGTGCAAAGGGATATATAGTAAAACCATTTCAGGCAGAGTTTGTTATAAAAGAGATTGAGAGAATACTTTCAGGCTAATGAATGGTGATATTTTTGAATGAGCTCGATAAAGCAATGCTTGAGAGCTTTATCGAGGAAGTAACGTCAATACTTGAGCGTATTAGTGAGCTAATAAGCCTAGGAGATATAGGAGCTGATCAAATAAATGAGCTCTTTAGGCTTTTTCACACTCTAAAGGGACTCTTCGCTTCTATAGGATTTGAGAAGACAAAGGAGCTTATTCATAAATACGAGGATTTACTCTCTGATTACAGGAGCAGAGGAGCTTCCTTGAGTGATAGGGATAAGGCACAGCTTTCCGCAATAGTGAACCTTCTGGAGGCAATATTAGCTAATATAGATCAAGGAGAACAACAATTTCTAAGAGACATTGAGGAGCTCATGCTCAGGTTTAGTGAGGAGGAGTCTAAGGCGGGAAAGGCTGAGGAAAAAGTGAGCCCTAAAGAAAAGGGTTTGACAAGAATAGAAATAAGAATAGATCCTAATGAGGCCCTCATAGCTGCAAAAATGCTAATAATACTAAAACAGCTCAAGGATAAGGGTATAGAATATTCTCTTATAAGTCCTGACATAAAATCTATAGAGGATGGGAGTGTCCAAGATCGCAGCTTGATAGTTGAAATCCCATCAGAAAAGACTCAAACAACAATAGAGCTTGTTAAGAACATTCCTGGAGTTACTTCCGTTACTTCTATCGCAGAACATAAAGAAACAGTAAAGGAGACTATACTAACACACAGAAGAGCTGAGGCCCTTCCTAAGACTATAAGAGTGGACTCTGACAAGCTTGATAGATTGCTTTCTATAGTTGAAAACCTTACAGTATTGAGCAATCGTCTTATAGCAATAGCATCCAATACAAAGAATGATGATCTAATATCTGTTGTGAACCTCGTAAGTAAGGCTGTTGGTGAGCTTAGGGAGGAGATACTCTCAATAAGGCTTATACCTCTTTCATACATCTTCTCAAAGATCCCAAGAATAGCTTATGACCTTGCAAATAAGCTAGGAAAGAAGGTGGAGGTTGTAATTGAGGGAGCTGATGTGGAAATCGATAAGGCGTCTCTTGAAAAGCTAAACGATCCTATAATACACATAGTCAGAAATGCCATTGATCACGGTATAGAGTCTCCAGATGAAAGAAGAGCTAAAGGAAAACCAGAAAAAGGTAAGATTATTGTTAGGGCTCGTAGAAGTCCTAGAGGAATTGTAATAGAGATCTCTGACGATGGTAAAGGAATAGACGTTGAAAAGATAAAAAAGAAAGCCCTTGAGAGAGGTCTTATAACCCAAGAAAAATTGGAGAAGATGCCGAAGGAAGAGCTGTTTTCATTCTTGTTCATACCAGGATTCTCAACGTCAGATAAGATAACTGATGTATCGGGAAGAGGAGTAGGCCTTGATGTTGTCAAGAACACCATAGAGTCCTTAGGTGGGTACGTAGAGCTTCAAAGTGAGCTTGACAAGGGCACTACTATACGCATGGTACTGCCACCAACAACTCTGATCGTTAGGGCTCTGATAATAAAATCAGGCAATGTGAGATGGGCCATACCTGTGGATTCTATCATAAGTATTCAGGAGATATCTGATGCTCAGATTAGGGAGATAGCCTCTCAGAAGGTAGTATTGTACAGGGACTCCTTTGTTCCTCTCCTAAGTCTCTCAAGAATATTTGGCCTCGAGGATGACAGCGAGAATATAGTTATGATATGCGGAAAAGAGAAAAAAATAGCTTTGAGACTTGCAGAGGTAATTCGTCATATGGATATCGTGGTTAAGCCTGTACCGTCGGTTATCAGAGGGTTTAGAGGAATTACAGGAGTGACAATCCTCGAGGATGGTTTTGTGGCTCCAGTGATAGATCCTGAAGCGCTTGTAAGATTTGTTGGGTGAAGATCATGATTAACGATATTGTGCAGGACGGTATTAAAGAGCTTGTTAATATAGCAGCTGCTAATG
>QMTU01000100.1 GCA_003663585.1 Thermoplasmata archaeon | reverse complement strand
GGCTTATACAGAAGTTCTTCTAAGATAGAGGAACAGGAGGTCAGTGTCCTGGCTTTTCATCATGCGTCAGTGCTCAGCACTCATCATCCCTAGTACATATACCTCACCTAACTTGAATTTAAGGATTTGGTCTTGAGGAGCACGCAAGTAGTTAGCTCCTTTAACATAAGGTCTAAAAGCTATTAAGACTCTAAATAAACAAACATGAACTAAAAAGTTGGTGTGAGCCCTGAAGTCATAACGTCTGACTCATACTACGCTTACCCTTGTGAAGTTAGGAGGGAATGTGCGTATGGAGTTCATGAACTTTGCCTTCCACTGTAAGTCCAAACCTAAAGAGGGTACTGGTAAGAAAATAGCCATAATAGGAGCTGGCCCTGCGGGTCTTGTTGCAGCTGGTTACTTGGCCTGTATGGGCCACGAGATAGATGTATATGATAAGCAGCCGGAGCCAGGAGGGCTGATGATCTTTGGAATTCCAGAGACAAGAATACCCATAGAGCGCGTGAGGCTTGGATGTAAGTACCTTGAGGAGGAGTTCGGAGTAAAGTTTTACACGAGTACAAAGGTCATGTTCGGCGAAAGACACGATGAGGGAGATGAGCTTACAGAGAAGACAGTAAATTTAAAGGAGCTCATGGAGAGCTATGATACTGTCCTTATAACTACGGGAACATGGCGCTCCAGGATACCGGACATTGAGGGAAAGAACCTAGATGGCGTGTACACTGCACTAGACTATCTTTACAGGCTGAAGGCAAGTAAGCTAGGATACCTACCGAAGGAACATGCTCCTGAGGTTAAGGGTAAGAGAGTAGCAGTGATAGGAGGTGGATACTCGGCAGTCGATGCAGTCCTCGAGTCAAAGCTATGGGGAGCAAAGGATGTGTACCTCCTATACAGGAGAACGATATACGAAGCCCCAGCAGGTATATATGAGATAAATCAGCTTAAGAACAAGGGAGTTCACTGGATGGAGCTCGTAACCCCTAACAGAATTATTGGGGAGGGACACGTCAAGGGCATAGAGCTCCTCAAGTGTAAGCTCGGAGAGCCTGATGCCAGCGGAAGGCGCAGGCCAATTCCAATAGAGGGATCAGAGTTCACGTTGGACATGGACATAGTAATATTCGCAACAGGGGAGCTTTCAACCCCACCTTTCTCAGAGGATGTAGGCATACAGACGGATAAGTGGGGAGGCATAATTGTAAACGAAAACTATATGACGAGCGTTGAAGGAGTGTTTGCAGCAGGAGATGTAATTACAGGACCAAGTAAAATTGGCAAGGCTGTAAGATCAGGCCTCTATGCTGCAAGAGCCATAGACATATGGCTCAGATCGAGGTGATGAAAATGACCTCAAACATTAAGGTCAGATATTATATAAGCTTAGATGTGTGTATTGGTTGTGAGACCTGCGAGAGTGTCTGTGCATTTGAACACGATGATAGGCCTAATATAAGAGTGTATAGGACGTCACTTGGCGTTAACATACCAGTAAACTGCATGCACTGCATAAAGGCGCCCTGTTTAGAAGTATGTCCAGTTGGGGCTATATACAGGGACGATGAAGGGGCTGTTATAATAGACCCCAATAAGTGCATAGGATGTGGCATGTGCCTTGCAGTATGTCCTTATGGTGCTCCAAGATATGACGACTGGCTGAATGCCTTTAATAAATGTGATCTCTGTGCATCTCTAAGAAGGCAAGGTATAGAGCCAGCTTGTTACCAAATGTGCCCATCTGGAGCAATATTCTACGGAGATCCCGAGAAGATTATAGGTGACGTTGGTAAAAGATTTGCTGAGAAGATGCTTCAAAGCAAGATATTTGGTGAGCATTAATTAGTGGAATAATTTTGTTCCAACACTCTTTTATTTATTTACTTATATAATAAGCTCTATTGGTGATAGGTTGATGGAAGAGAAAAGGTTTGGAGATATTTTATATTATCCAGATGCAGTTCCTGGGGCCTATGGGTTGGATCAAAAAGGGTAAAGATCAGAGAGGAATAAACGCCCTTTAACGCCCTTAAAGTCTCTATTTCCTTCCCTTTTTCTTCTGTTGCCTGTTCATGTATACCCCAGTAACAAGTAGCGCAATGCCAGCTCCTAGAAGGACGTATGCAGCAATCCTGTATGAACGCTTTGAAATTTTTTCTGGAAGAGGTATAATAAGCTCTTGAGATCCATACCTAACTGTAAGTGCATCCCCTTGACGCTCCACGTACGTCGTTATAATAGTGCTATTCTCTGGTGTAGAGTACTTCTTTCCATATATAGTCACGGTGAAGTTTCTGAGGGCTTCTATGTCATTTGTCGTATCGTTTACAGTTATCACCTCTACTCCAACAAAGAGAGCACTTTCTCTTAGCACAAATGTGTTCTTACCAAACGAAACCCTAAGAATTGGTATTGGGTCATTTAGAGGGTGTTTATCACACGATTTAGCGCTTCCTGTTACGTTGTATGGTCCTGACGGTACCATTGGACCGTAGAAGTTATGGTCCCAAGAGTTATTCCTACCATAATCTGCTCCATATCCGGTCGTGAGCTCTGAGATCCTTCCGACCATGTATATGTTGTTCCAAGTTATGCTCACGTTTTCAGTGCCCTTGGAGAGCCATATACCATAAGATCCGACGTTAAGAATAAGATTATGCGTAATAGTGCCGTTTCCAGAGTGATCTATATAAACGGCATTTGAGGTGCTCCTTCTAATGTAATTATTGGAGACGTTAAAGCTATTTGCATTTATTAAGAATACTCCCCAGCTTGTATAATTTATAATACAACTCTTCACGTTAACGGAGTCAGAATTCTCCACATATATTCCATATATTGCGTTATATATCCACGAAGAGTATACTCCAACTGAGGGCACATTCTTAGCCATGATGCCAAATCTAGCATCCCTAATGCCAGTATTCCACACTCCAAGGCTCTCCGAGTTAACTACTATAACATCATCGTAAAAATAAACGCCATCAAGTATCACTCTTCCAGAGAACGCTACGAACATCCCCCCATAGATCCTCTCTATGTCCTTTGTGAGCTCTCCAGGAGATAATATCACGCTATCCCTGGAGAAGAAGTATAAATATGGATACTTGATTGTAGGATCCTTTGGATCAGACTTATAAACGTCTTCAACCTTCACGTCAAAGTTCTCCTTCTTTGTGCCGTCCACCAGCAGCACATGACCACTAAGAACGTCGACGCTCTTTATCTCTACTTCTGTACAGTTGAAAAGCTGTATAGCATATCCCATATCTGGATTAACCACTGTGGATATCTTATTCACCTTTAGGCCATGAACGTTATATGCAATGATTCCCTGCATCATGTACGATATCGTTACGTCCTCTATAACAACATTAGACGCATTTTGTATAGTTATGCCTGTTCTTCCCCAGTTTGACTCGTTCTTACCAGGAGATATCACGACATTTCTGATGACTATATTAGAGACGTTCACTATCCAAAGAGCGGGGAGAACAGGGCCATATAGTACGTAGTTCTCAAGGACATAGGGATCCTCAGGAGTGCCACTGCCCTTCAGAACTCCCTCTGTGACAAGATCCTTTACATTGGTTTCATTTATGTAGAGATGCTCTTTGGTGGGTCTTGTGCCATTATACTCCTCAGCAGAGATATTCGCTGGAATAAAGGCTGCTGTGAGAAACAATAACATCACTAGAATTATTAAGAGCGACTTTGTTTTCATAGTTACACCTCGTAATTAGAGAAGCTTAAACATAATTCAATGGTATGTTGAGTCTATTAGGAATAATTAATAAACTTTCAACTAAAAAGGCTGTTCCCCAATATTACTTTTGTCAAAATATTTAAATATTACTTACACTTGGGACTATTCTTGATATATTATGACAAGGTTTTTCAAGCCTTAGAAATCGCGAGGGGGCGGGAAAGGGAAAGCTCACGAGGGCGGTTATTCTCGAAAGCTATCCACCCACTAAAGGAAGTTTAGGGTGATAGCAGAACCCTTCAACGAGTACAAAGAGATCCTGGAGGACAGGATAGGGAGCCACATAAGGCTGGGAAATCTTGTTTACTGGGAGATGAAGAAGAGATACTAGGGTATAACCAAGAAGCTCGTAGCTCCAGTAATGCTAAGCGTTGAGGCAACCTTCTGCACCACAAGAACACTTTG
>QMTU01000099.1 GCA_003663585.1 Thermoplasmata archaeon | reverse complement strand
TCACTAAGTCTTGTATTTACAAAGTTTATTATTGCCCTTATGGAGTCTCTTATATCCTCTGGTCTAGGCCTCATAAGCACGTAAACTACATTTGTGGATCTTGTTAGTGATATGTGCTTTACGTCTTTCACTCTTGGAAATGACTTAAGTAAGTCAACTATTAATTCCGCGTCCTTCTCTCTCTCGTAGAGTACTTCAAACGTCACGCCGTTTACCGTCCTAGTGGCCTTATCCAGTATTGCCTCATCCTCAATCTTCGGCCTTACTCTATAATAACCCCTCTGTATCGCATGTATGCCCCTCGTGATCTTAGAGTATGGCCTGACTACCACGTAAAGCTTGTCATGTCTTGAAGTTAACAGTGATATTGGAAAGTAAAGAAGGCTTTGCCTAGGAAGAAGCGTAAGTGTGTACTCAAGGACTTTTATGTTGTCTCTAAATATCTGATACTCCGCCTTGAATCCCACATAACCTCCTATGAGCGTGAAGTTTCGATCCCTGTATGGCCTTAAAAAGGGCTCTATGGCCTTCAAGTAGTGCTCCATGAGCATTATGTTGAGCTTTCTTCCACGGAAGAATTGAAGGGCAGCTGCTCCAGCCAGTAGCATGAGTAACAGGAGGACCTCATAGGTTATCTCCATGTTTATCACTCTCCTAATATCCTCATTCCCAGAGCCTTAAGGGCATTAAGGCCCCGAGGCTCATCGTTCGTATGATGGATCGTCATGATGTCCAGGCCCTGAAACTCCTCCTTAACTTCATGTAGAATCTCCCTCTGTAGTGCGAGCACCCCTCTGAGCTCATCTGTTATGCAGCTCTCTCTTAATACTTTGTTTATTACTATAAGCCTTAGAGAGAGCCCAAAGCGAGTTAGGAAATCCTTAGCCCTTTTAGTCTCAAAAAATGAAAGTCTGTCAGGGTTCATCACGCATACTACTGTGGTCTTTTGGAGGTTCGTGAGGAAGTTGTAGAGATAGCTTATGTCCTCGTAGTACTTCTTCAGCTCCTGCATTACGGGATCCTCTTCCTCCTTTACTGGAATCTTATACTCCTCCTGAGAGCTCTCCTCATCTCCTCTTATGCGTCTTATGGCCTCTCTCCTCTCAAGTATTGCTCTCCTAAGACCTATGAGCTTCTCCGTCCAGATAAGGGATATCTTAGGAAGCCCAAGAACTCTAAGCGTTAAGCCCGTGGGGGGAGTGTCAAGCACTATAACATCCCACGAGCTTCGAGCCTTTACTATCTCCATAAGGGCATCAAGAGTTGCGTACTCCTCTATTCCGGGAGAGCTTGCTAGGATATCAAAGTATTTATCAAGGTTTAATACTGTTAAGTATCTATACATGGCTTTTAAGCTATCGCCAAGATTTCTTAGGTATTTTTTCACGAGATCCTCAAGATCAAGCTCTGATGCATATAGATTGTTGCTTATCTCCTTTGGAGTTGATGAGAGCTCCTCCTCAAGAACATCCCCCAGGTTGTGTGCAGGATCTAAGGATATTATATGAGTTCTATATCCGCGACTTGATATTGCTGTTGCAATAGCAGCGGATAGTGTGGTCTTCCCTACACCGCCCTTTCCTATGACTATGATTATCCTAGTATCTCCTTCTGGAAGGAGGTACTCTCTCAGCGTCACACTATTCACCCTATTTCAAACATTCCCGCAACCTCGCCTAACAGGTCATCAAGCCTTCTAGACTTTGACTGCATTACAATAATCTCCCTTGCCATGTGTGGAAGCAGCCTTATTACAAGGGTTGTCGGGGGAGATGGAAGCCCTATAAAGGATGCCATAAGCAGGAGTGAGAACACATTTTCAAGTTCTCTCTCCTCCATTTCAATGTATGAGATCGCATTCTCCCTAAATCCTTGAGCAAACCCCTTAAAGAAGTAAAGAACGTTCTCTAAAATCCTCTTGAGGAAGCTCATTTCAGTCATCCCTAGGCATTCTTTATTAGATCACACTACATAAATCCTGTTTGCTTATTTATCTTCTAGGTATCAATTAGACAAAAATAAAATTAGAACGGGGCGTCAATAAGTCACAAATATAAAAATAAGGAAAAGAGCTCATGCTGTAAGTTTTTCGTATTCCTCTGCAGGCTTCCTCCAGGCCAGATAGAAGTCTGCTATCAGCATTATGTTCAATATAAGGCTTATTCCGATTATTGTCTTGACTGCGTAGTTTCCTGGAACGTAGATTATGTACCATATGAGTCCTGCAGTAACCGTTATCCATAGGAATATTGCAGGTATTAGGACAGCGTACGTCCAGTTACCAACTCTCTGAACCTTTGCCACCCACACTGCTGCTGTCATCATTGCTATGGACGCCAGTAGCTGGTTCATGCCGGAAAATGCTGGCCAGAGTACATTATAGCTCCTATTCCATGCTAGCGCAAGTGCGAGAACTGCTATAAGCGCTGAGGCAAACCACTTGTTTGATAGCACCTTCTGTCCCTTGGGGAATATGTACTCGATGATCTCCTGCCATGCGAACCTTCCAAGCCTTGTTGCCGTATCCAAGGTCGTAAGACAGAACGCTGAGACCCACAGACTTGCGAATATAGCACCTGCCTCCTTGCTTATTCCGTAGAAGTCACTTACTGCGTATCCGTAGGATTTCGTGAATACAGTTAAAGCCTTTGCGTTAATGTATGTCCTTGCCCAGTTCTCTAGCGTTATACCAGCTTCCGGAGCTACAGCATTTGCTGCCTGAAGACCATATACCGCTATTGACACTATGACCAACGTTGAGAGGAAGCCCTCTGTGAACATTCCTCCATATCCAACGAGCAATCCGTGAAGCTCATTGTCAAGCTGTTTGGAGGACGTTCCTGATGATACTAGGGAGTGGAATCCACTGAGCGCTCCACATGCAATTACCAGTGGAACCGTTGGCCAGAAGGGTGATGGGACTTTTCCAACGACGTTTGCTGAGAATATAGTGTATGATGGCACTACAAAGCCCTTGGCAAGTCCTATAAGCGCTATGCCTCCAAATGCGAGACCAAACCAGAGTATGTAAGCGTTTAGGTAGTCTCTAGGTTGTAGTAGTACCCAGACTGGTATGGAAGATGCTATAATTATGTACACGAACAGTATTGGGAGCCAGTTGTGATACGTAAGAGATAGTGGAGCCTTGAGACCAATCCAATAGGAGAGTGCTACTAGTATGACACCTATTACTGTGGTCACGTAGAAGTTGAGCTTCATCTTGTACATGAGGAAGCCCACTATTATAGCGGACAATATGAACAGCAGTGATGCGGTAGCTGCCTGTGGAGTTCCTGAGAATATGTTTCCTATAACGGCCATGAACGCTGCTAGAACGAGCAGCAGCGTGAACCATATGTAGACCTCGAAGATAATTCCTGTCCTCTTGGACATTATCTTACCGCTTATCCACTGTATTGACTTACCGTCATATCTTACCGATGCCATAAGTGATAGATAGTCGTGTACAGCTCCGATGAAGGCATTTCCAAACCACACCCAGAGAAGTCCTGGAAGCCATCCCCATGCCATGGCCATTGCAGGACCAAGTATTGGTCCTGCTCCCGCAATGCTCGCGAAGTGGTGTCCGTAGAGGACTACGGGATGTGCAGGCACGTAGTCCACTCCATCATAGAGCCTGTGTGCTGGAGTTTTCCTGTTGGGATCTGCTCTTGCGACCTTGTTCTGAAGTGCCTTACCGTACGTCATATAGAGAAGCACGTATAGCAGCAAGGCAACTATAATTATCACGAGGGAATTCATGCGTTAACACCTACCACTAGATGCATGCTAACGCTATACAATTACTTGTATGTGGTAAATAGAATATTTAAATTTTAAACATAAAAGTGAAAAGGCGAGGACTTTGAGATATCCCGTTTTAATATGCGGATTAAAAAATATAGAACTCAAGAACCTCCTTTAGCCTTTTAATAGTGAAGTCTCTTCCAAGAGAATACAGGAAGTATCCTGCTCTAGGCCCCTCAGGCTTTCCCAGAAATATCATGTAGATGACCCCAAAGGCCCTTCTATGAGAGAGGCCAAACTTCTTTGCAACGTTGTGAATTGTGGAGTGTATCTCCTGAGGAGACCACGTGAACTCCTCGGACTCAAAGATCTCCACTAAGCTCTTAAGGAACTGTCTTTGAGTCTCGTCAAGTTCCCCTATAACGTCCCT
>QMTU01000098.1 GCA_003663585.1 Thermoplasmata archaeon | reverse complement strand
AGTTTAGAAGACTTACTCTAACTTCTCAAACGCGTCCTTACCTGCGCCACATATTGAACACTTGAAGTCCTCAGGAAGTTCCTCAAACCTCGCGTTTGGAGGAATATTATAACGAGACTCTCCTCTTTCCTCATCATATATGTATCCGCAGATCTTACATCTCCACTTTGCCACCATGAATCACCCTTAATACACTGATATTAACGGTCTTTAATAACTTTAATTTAATCTTCCCTAACATCTATAACCTCTGCCCTTTGATACTCGACAATTTTCCTAGGATCCAGTTTACAGAGCCTATCTATGCGTCCTCCACCACCGATCACGTAGTCATTTTCGAGAACCCTTGGATCAACAATGGTCCTGAGGGGCACCCCAACTGGCGGTACGCCTCCGATTTCAAATCCTGTTAGCTCCTTAACCTCGTCTGAAGAGGCTAAACGAACCTTTCCAAAGAGTTTTTTGAGCTTTTTCATGCTTATTTTCGACTCGCCATCAACTATAACAAGAAGAGGTCCCTCCTTAGATATTACCACCATGGACTTTATGATCTGCCTCGGAGACGCTCCCGTTGCCTCTACTGCCTGAGAAACCCTTATCACAGGCCTCCCAACCTCTATAATCTCTCCCCCAAGGGATCTTATAATCTCCTCAAGGTTTCCCATAGCACACACCTCACGAGGAAATAACTCTAAAACATTCAAGAAGATATAAATATCATCTGTAAGGACGTTAAGAATCATTATATCCTCCCGTGGATCCAAACCCACCTCTGTCCTCGCATGGAATTTCCTCAACCTCCTTTAACGTTGCTTTCTCTATTTTCACAAGAATGCCTTGTGCTATATACTCTCCCCTCCTCACAACAACTTCCCTCTCAAATGGGTTGAATACCACAAGTTTGATCTCATCATTTGGGCCACAGTAGTCCTCGTCAATAACTCCGACAGAGTTTGCAACTAAAAGACCCTTCTTAATAAATAAAGAGCTTCTTGGGAGTACTAGCAACGCATGTCCACTTGGAACCTTTACTACGACGTTTAATGGTATCATCGCGTAGCCCTTTGGAGGAACAGTCATTGTGATCCTCGCTGCGAGGTCAAATCCTACGCTTCCTTGTGTAGCATATCTAGGCCCTGGAGCCTTCCTATCCACGATCTTAATACACAGCTCCAATGGACGTCACCCCCAGAGCACTACCTTAAAGAAAAACGCAAGTATGAAAACTATCAAGTTCGAGAGAACGCCTCCTAGGCTTAGTCCAAGCAGGGTTCTTCTTCTGTCTATGCCAAAGACATAGGAAACTAATGCCCCTGTCCAGACTCCAGTTCCAGGCAGGGGAGCAGCAACGAAGACTATGAGGCCTATGAGCCCGTACTTCTCTATGTACGGCCTTGCTTTTCTCCTAATTCTTAACAGATAACGATCATAAAATCTATAAACTGCTCTGAAGAGCTCATATCTTGAGTCCTTGAAGCCTATTATGAGAGAATCTATGTAGTGTATAAGAGCTCCTAATGCAATTGCAAGGAGCACTATTGTAATTGAGGCCACGATGAAGACGTGTTTTGGGTCTAGTCCAATGCCTATGCCGTATATGATCGCATACCTTCCCTCAACGGTTGGGGTTATGGAGAAGAGCAACACTAGAAGCCAATGGAATGATGACAATGAGATCACCCTAAACGCTCAGTGTCACCTTCACCTGTGCTCTCATAGAGCTCCTATCCTCACGAACCTCTATATATCCTATAATCTCGTTGCTAGCACTATAAATCCCAAAGACCCTGCAGTTGCCCTCTTCCTTCTCTACCCTTATCACGATCTCCTCAGCGTTGGCTTCGTATCCCATTACATCACTCATAGCGTCGAGCAGGGCGTTAAGCGCTCTCTTATAAAGATCCTCTGTCTCTCTTGGGGAGTCCAAGGACACACTAAGCTCTATTGGCAAGACCATCACCCCTACATATTGACCTTGAATATATATAATAGATTGCGATTTTAGGTCTTTGTATGCGCGTCATATTGACCCATCATGCTAGACAAAGAGTGCTTAAGAGGCTCCTGAAGAAAAAGAATCCACCTGTCAGTGAGATATACGATAGCCTCAGGAACTTCCTGAGAGACGCAAGGATAATAGAGATTCCTCATGGAAGGGGAAAAAACGTGTTGTTTACAAATGGGGAATACACACTAGTCTGTGCTGTACTTAAAAATGTAAGAAAGCTCAGCAAAGTAGATATTCTTAAAGAGGTAAGAAACTTTCCATTTTATAGGCTAGAGGCTCACATATTAGACTTCGTTGGAGAGTACGTAAAGAGACAGATAATAAAGCACATTGAGAGTATTCCAGACGGTGAGTACTGGTTTTTCATGAACGTCGAGAAGGACGTGCTCTACGTAGGTCGTGAGGAGCCGCTTCTTGCCGTTACATTCAGGCCTGCAAGGTCCTGGGAGAGGACAAAGCCTGTCGTGTGGGCCATGTCGATATACAAGGAATTTGCTGAGATGATATTTAGCGGTGAGAAAAGATGGGAGCTTAGGAAAAGCATTCCCCGAAACTTAAAGCCTGGAGACGTGGTGTACGTGTATGTCCCGAGGCCTGTAAGAGCATATGTTGGCTACTTCACTGTTGGAAGCATATTGAGAGATCACCCTGAGACCCTCTGGAGACGCGTAGGACATGAAAGCGGAGTTGATGAGGAGTCCTTTAGAGCTTACTTCGATGGATATGACCTGGGAATAGCTATTGAAATCAAAAACCCTGAGCCTTTTGAGAAGAGAGTGGATCTAGACACGCTAAGGTCATACCTTGTTCAGGAGTACCGTGCGTCAATAACTCCGCAGAACGTCGCGAGGCTTAAGGATGAGGTGGCAAACATAATAGGGTATCTTGGGTCAAGGCCGTTAAGCTATCTCCTAACGGACTACGAAAAATCTCAAGTATGAGGGTTTGGAATGTCGAAAGAGGGTCTTTTCATAGTGTTTGAGGGAATTGATGGCTCTGGAAAGACCACTATTTGCAAAATGCTTGAAAATACACTTAAATCAAGAGGAATTAACGTGTTTTTTACTAGTGAGCCTACGAGTGGGGAGTATGGGAAAATTATCAGGGAAAAGCTCAGAAGCGGTATGGAGCCCCTAGAAGCAGTTCTTTTATTTGCTCTTGATAGGTACTACCACGTTAAGACTATAGGAGAACTCCTTGAGACGGGCCATGTGGTGCTCTGTGATAGGTACTACTACTCTTCTCTAGCATATCAGGGAGCCCTTCTGGGAGAGGACATGATAAAGTACATCGAGGAAGTTCACAGGCCTTTCATAATTGAGCCTGATGTCGTCTTCTTGTTAGACGTTCGACCTGAGGTTGGCCTCTCTAGGGTCAGAAGCGTCAGAGAGAGCGGAATTGAAATATACGAGGAGGTGAGACTTCAGGAGAGCATTAGGAAAATTTACCTAAGAATGGCAGAAGAGAAGGGCTTTATAGTAATAAATGCAGAAAAGCCCATTAAGGAAGTCTTTTCCGAGGTTTTATCCTACGTGGATGTTATTTTAAAATAAAACATAGATAGAGGGTCGAGATGTAATGTCACTTATGCACTTCTTTAAGCGTTTTTCTAATAATGTTTACAAGCTCTATGTGATCCCAGGCCTTTAGCGTTAGCAGCAGCGTTAATGCAAAGGATATCAGCATTAAGATGGAGGGTCCTATTATTGCCAGGAGTAGCAAGTAGGCTGCCGTTAACGCGCTAACGTAGTGTGAGGCTGGGAGATGGAATATGAGCATTATCGCGGATATTATCATGAGGAATATCCCGACGTATACAAAGCCTAGCTTTACTGAGAAGATTCCTGTGCCAAGGATTGTCGCCAGCAGTGCCCTACCACCGATCTTTATGCTCTCTATCTTTATAACGAAAAGTGGATTTAGAATTCCATATGCAAGGAAGTTTACCAGCAATCCGTAGATTATAGCAACAATAAACGCAGAGATACTCGTGTGTTCCCCAGTTAGCTTTCTACCAAACGTTATACTCTCTTTAGGATTCTCTGTAGCCATTAAAACCCCTCCAAACGTTGTATTGGTGAAAGTTAGTGAGTGTTGTTAAGAGCACATGCTAATGCGAAGGTCTCCTCGTGACTCCAAGATATTATCATAGATCCTAATTTTAAATTTTTAGTGATTTTACTCTCTGGGCATACATATGATTTCCTTGACCCTGAGGTCAATGAACCTAAATGTATACTCCGGTTTTAATACTACTGCAGTATCAGCCCCCCTTCCTGTT
>QMTU01000097.1 GCA_003663585.1 Thermoplasmata archaeon | reverse complement strand
GGCTAGGCCCGGGAGGGAGCAACCCTACCGCGGACCACCGGTGCTCGGAGGGTAGCGGGGTTGAGGGGGCAGTACGGGTTTAAGGTGCTTGGGGACGGGGCCCACCCCAAGCACGTCCGAGCCCGCTAAATCCGCCCTACTTTTTCTCTAAAAACTCAGCTATAGCTCTTGCTATAAAATAAGAAAGCACTGGTGGAACGGACTCTCCAATCTGATTGTATTGGGAGTCCCTTGGTCCATAAAATATGTAAGTGTCTGGGTAGCTCATAAGCCTAGCATGTTCTCTTGGCGTGAGAAGTCTATCCTCGTAGGGGTGTATGAATCGAGATTTCCCCATTACCGTTGGGGCAGGCTTTTCAGGATGCAACCTTATCCAAGAGGTCATAAGCTTACCCTTTGAGCCCCTAAAGTAGACTATCCCCCTATCCCACGGAAGCGTTACTATCTTTCTGAGCTTTCTTTCAGATATTGGTACAGGATCGTGGTTTGGCGGGCCGTATCCTGGATGTGGAAGATCTCTAAGAGCATCTCCTACAGTCCTAAGAGTTTTTGTAGAGTACTTTTTCATGAGATCAGTCAGAGGGATGTTTGATATGAACATCCTTCTCCTTCTTGATGGATTTCCAAATTCCTCCGCCCTCAGCACGTTAAAGTATATCTGCTCGTAGCCCACTCTTGAGAACTCCTCCTTAAGGGCCTCTCTAAGAGGGCCTTCCGCTACTGGGACTACGTTTTCCATAACAAAGACCGCAGGTTTTAGATCCCCTACAAGCCTTATGAAGTGAAGAACAAGCTGGCCTATCGGATCCACGTACAGCCTGTCAAGAGGATACTTCATTCTCTTAGAGTTTGCCACTGTGTACGCCTCACATGGAGGCCCTCCTATAATGACGTCTATTTCCCTTCCAACGCTCTCTATGATGTGCCTGCTGTGCACCTGCCTTATGTCCTCAGTGAGGATAATGGCATCCCTTATGTTATTAGAGTACGTCTGTGAGGCAAACTCATCTATTTCTATGCCAAGGAGCACGTTGTATCCTGCGTTCTTGAAACCTAGGGAGAAACCTCCTGCGCCTGAAAATAAGTCTATTACTCTTAGATCCATCCCTAACCCTCAATTCTATAGTACTCCTTAGTAACCTCCTCCTTGGAGAGCTCAGATATTATGGGCATAACCTCATTATAAAGCTCCTTTAGTATCTCCTGAACAGGGATCTCTCCGCTCATGACCTTATCCATTTTCTCCTCAAGCTTTGCCGTTCTTGTCTCAGAGATCATGTTCTCATAGTGCTTCACAAGGTATTCGTATACGTTCTTTCCTATCTCTGTAGCCTTTAGATAGCCCCTTCCAACCTCTACTACGTATTTACGCTTTAGTAGCGTCTCTACAATCTTGGCATACGTTGAGGGCCTTCCAAGCCCCTTAGCCTTCATCTGGCTTATAACCTCAGCTTGAGTGTACTCTCTAACTGCCTTTGTAAGTCCTGTCCATAGTACTTTTCCTATGAGCCTCTCATTTGGCTCTAACTTAGGCACTTTTCTCCTCCCAATACTATAGATTTGCGAGAATGACTTTTCTAGTATTTCACACTCTCCTTCAACTTCTATACTCTCAGTCTCTATCAGAATTCTTGCTTTTTGGTATAAAACTCTTTCTGGGATCATCTGAGAAGCTATGAACCTTCTGAATATAAGGTCGTATAGCCTTATGTGATCTCTCGTGATCTCTATTACTGGAGTAAAGATACCTCTTTTAAGAAGATCTATTAGTGTCCTCGTATCCCATGGCCTTGTAGGTCTTATACACTCGTGAGCTCCACCCTCTCCCCATCTACGTGGCTTAAAGTAGTTCTCACCAAATGCTCGAGAGATGTACTCCCTCGCAACCTCTATCCCCTTGTCAGATACCCTCGTTGAGTCCGTCCTATGATAAGTTATAAGCCCTATCTCAAAGAGATCCTGAGCAAGGCTCATGATCTTGTTCACGCCCATCTTAAGAACTGCTGCAGCCTCGGAGAGTAATGTATCCGTCGTGTAAGGGGGCAAAGGATTTTTCTCAACCTCCTGTACTTCAACCTCCCTTACAAGGGCCTCTAATCTTCCGCTCTTTACTCCAAGCCTCTTGCTGACCTCAACCCTAATCCTCTTAGCCTCATCATGCGGTGACTGCAGAAGTATTATTGTCTTTGGAACTTTTCTCTTAGCCTCCTCAGTGCGCGCTATTATCCATCCTAGCACTGGTGTCTGAACTCTTCCTGCTGATAAGTTTCTGCTCTTAAAAACACTCCACAGCTTTTGAGATAGGGCAAAGCCTATCCATCTGTCCTCTATTCTTCTGACAATTTGAGCATTTACAAGATCCTTGTTTATTCTCCTTCTGTGTTTTATAGCATCTTCTATAGCCTTCTTAGTTACTTCGTGGAACTCCACACGATATATGTTCGGGTTTATGGGCCTTAACATGTTATAAACGTCCCAGGCTATTTTCTCTCCCTCTGGGTCTGGGTCTGTTCCTATAAGCACCTCATCTACCTCTGAAGCCAACTCTCTCAGCGTTCTCACGGTCTCACTTTTGTTAACTACATTAACGCCTCCGCATCTAGGACACTTATCAGTCGTTGATGTGAACTGATATCCACAATCAGTACAGCGCTTTATGTAGTTGTATACAGGGAGAAAGGCCCCGTTTAATTTCAGCACTCCATAGATATCATTTCCTAGCGTGTCCATTGTTAAGTCCATGATGTGACCTACTGTGGCCACTATGTTAAGAAACAGGTCTCCCCTAGTGACCTCATATACTATTATATCACCAATAGCCCTCCTGCTAGGTCTTCCATAGAAGTTAGCTATTGTTCTAGCCTTGTTCGGTGATTCAACTATGAATAGTGCTGTTCTTCCTATTCCCTTTATTCTGGTAGCTATTCTGCCCTCCTTGGCAAGCTTTACTAAATCCCTGTCCTCATTGACTTTTCTAATCTCGTCCTCAAGCTTATCTTCCCTTAACTCCTCCCAAGGCTCCTCTAGGTAGTACCTAAAGACCCTCATAAGGCCCTCTAGTATGGGTCTGTCGTTAGGGCGCTCCAGTATTATGGAGATACCGCGAGTAATTCCTCCAACGTATGTTCTTGAGGTTCTCCCAGACGCTTGAATGTACGTTCTAGTATCTGGGATGTACACATATAGTACGCCGTTCTCTCTTCTAATTATTAGCTCTCCCTCCTTTTCTATTTCTTTCCTCTTCTCCTCGTCGCTTAAATAAGTGAGTACTATTTCACGTGCTTTTATGAATGCATTGTAAAACTTCTCGAGCCTTCCTGGTGAAGCCTCTCCTCTTAGTGCCTTATTTATAAGATCTATTTCATTCCTCGAGGCTCTTTTTAGGAATGAAATTATTAAGTCTATGGCTCTCGCTTCCTCCTCTGAGACATGCCTATATAGCCTTATGGACGTCGTGGATATGCTGGAGACGTCATTAAGCTCTCTTAAGTTGAACTTAAACCTTGGTGATCCTAAGAATATGGCATACCTTATGAGCTCTGGTAGGTCAAGCCCTCTTACGAGTATGCCGTAGTAGTGCGCAACTCCTATAAGAACGTCAACATCTCCTTTAACGAAGGCGTCAAGAGCCTTGAGCTTATTTTCGGCTGTTACCTGAAGCGCGCGAAGCCCCTCTCTTTTTAGAAACGCCTCTATTTCAGATGCGTACTCATGTCCTAGATCATGTGGAACAAATATTAAGCCCCCTCTGCCAAGCTTATTTATTAAGAACTTTAGATCAGTAAGTGGATTATCTGTTATCCTATAGAAGTTTATTACATTTCTCAGTTGCCATGTCGTAGAGCCTATAGTAAATCCTAGCATTATGCGATATAGCAAGTATGCCCTTCCCTTAGTTTTACCTGTCGCCGTAGATATTATTATCTGACCCTTCCTCTCGAACTCCTTCTCTCCGATCTTGTTCTCTCTTATAAGCTTATATGCCTCTTCTACTTCCTTATGGGTAAATCCAAGAAGTATTAGTGATCTTTCAACGTTCCTATATGCCTTTAAGAAGGAGTCAACATCATCTACAAATATGAAGTCAAATTTTTGACTTTTTATTGACTCGAAGTTCTGGGAGAGAAACTGTGATGTTGTTATTAGTATGTCATACTCTCCCTCGAATATTTTTTCCTTCATCTCTTTTGAGTTTTTCATCCCTGACCAGAAAGCCACTATTTTAACCTCTTTGCCATCAAGCTCATTAAGTTTAGTCATTCTTTCATATGCTTGCTTTACGAGAACGCTTGTTGGAAGTATTAGAT
>QMTU01000096.1 GCA_003663585.1 Thermoplasmata archaeon | reverse complement strand
GCTCCAGCAGCCTCTATTGGATAAGCTCTTATCCCAAGCTCTTCAAGAACCTCTACTGCTGCTCTAGGAAGTGCTGAGTTTGGATCAGTAAACAAGTACTTGCCAGGCCCTGTCCTAACTTCTCTGAGCGAGACTTCACATGTAGAGCACTTTATAGCTCTATCAAGTGCCTCTTTTATGATTTCACTATCATTAGTCATTGCCCTGATGTCAACCTCGATGACGTGTTTTCCATTCCTCTTTGTATATACATTTGGATTTATTGAAACTCCATAATCGCTGTGTCTTTCAACGGGCACAGGGCACCTCACAATAGGCACGAGAGATCTTATAAGCTCTGTAAGCCCGTGATCAACCTCTATCTCCTCTTCTCCGCCTGGACAGGCGTACTCGAGAACAATTCTTGATGGAACGACGTTAGACTTTATAAAGGCTCCTTCGATGGATATTGCTATACACTCAGGATTTCCCCTCAGAAAGTGAGAAGCTGCTAAGAGAGGATGCGTATCCACCCCTGGAAGAAAATATGCAGAGTGCCTTGTAGGTATTACTGGTGTTCGCACTTCAAACTCTATGCGCATCCTTCTGCCCTTAATTCTTATCTTTCTTTCTTGAGCTTCAACTACTGCTCTAAATCCCTTTCTTCTTCTTATTATAGGTTTCATGCCAGATCCATCAGCGTTTATTAGATATCTTGGTAAGGATCCTCTATCCTTCAACATCTCTGCTATTACTTTAGCTCCATTTGATCCTCCAATCTCCTCGTCACAGGTAAACGCAAATAGAACTTTACCCTTTAACTTTGTTTTAGAGAGCTCCTTCAAGGCAAGCATTATTGCAGCAACGTTTCCCTTGTCGTCCACACTACCCCTACCATATGCTCTTCCCTCTTTTACAGTAAGCTTAAATGGGTCTGTGATCCACTCATCTTCAGTAGCAGGTACTACATCTAAATGTGCTAGAAACATTACTACTGGGCTTCCTTTCCCAATCTCCCCGTACAGAGAGTAATATCCGTTACTCTCCAGAACGTCTGCTTCAATATCCCATGACTCTAAAGTATCTCTCACGTATTTTACAGCCTCATCAGTTGGTTTTCTTCCCCTTCTGGGATCATTTGTAGTATCTATATTAACGAGATCGCTCAACACACCTAACAAATCTTTCATAGTTATCATCCGCTTACAGGGCTGCAGTTAACTATCAGTTATAATTTCAGCTAGTAATGAGCTTAGGTGATATTTTCATTAAAGACAAACTTATATGTAAGGTATTTAAAGCTTGATCAAGGGACATTACCTACTTACTCAATTGGACGTTAAATATGATCCTCGGGACTCTTACTCCGTTCCTCATATCAACCTCTACAAGACCTTTTACTACACCGTTAACGTGAGCAACAAGATAGCTTGTTGCGTTTCCTACAACACAAGCGTGGTTCGGTATTATTGTCACCTTTTCACCTATCTTTACGCTTTGATCCTCGCTTATATCCACTTTTCCCACTTCCTCTGAGAGAGCAAATATCCTGGCTTTCGGATGCTCTATTATGTATCCATAGTTCTTAAGAGCTCCTCCACCATGAGCTGCTCTGTCTAGACCTAGGTACTTACTCCCAACGTTTATAACTGCAAGTTTACCCTTAGAGTGCTCTGGAATTGATATCACTGTTGCAAGAACTGTTAGAGCACAGTCATTGAAAGTTGCAGATCCCATAAACTCTACTTGAAAACGATCGTAATAAACGTAATTTCCGGGAAAGAGATGAGTGTATACGTCCATTTCTAAGTCATACCTAAGTGTCGGCGTGGACCCTGTTCCGACAATTTCAGGATCATATCCTAGTCTCTCAATTTCTTTCTTTACTTCCCTTAATATGCCTGCAGTGGTTTCCGCAACTTCTTTAACACCATCGGGGCTCGTAGATGCATATGCCTGTCCAGGATGTGTGGCCACTCCAACAAAGTTTAGCCTCTTGTACTTTTCCACAGAACTTACAAATTTCCCTATCTTTTCTGGGGGAACTCCTAACCTTTTCATTCCAACGTCAACCTTAACGACGTAGTCAATATCTAGTCCTCTCTTCCTGAGATGATCATTTATGAACTCTGCACACTCCTTTGAGTCTACTCTAATAATTACTCTAACTCCCTCTTCAATGATGTTCATAACCCTTCTCAGGTTTTCTCTGTCAGCTATCGGATATGCTATCATTATATTTTTTGTCAGGCCTTTCTCAGTAAGAACCTCTGCTTCATCTATTGTTCCACATAAAAAGCCATCAGAACCATAGTCTCTCTGCAGCCTTGCGATATATGTCGATTTATGGGTCTTTATCATAGGCCATATTTTCTTACCATTTTTCATCGCAATCCTAGATACTTTACTTATGTTTCTCTTTAGCTTTTTAACGTCTAAAAGAATAAGAGGAGTAGGTAAATCCTTCACGTGCATAACCACCATCTCACTATAAGATTCTGAAAGATTTCACCTATTATATCTTTGTTTCAATTCCAGTAAGCTCTTTTATCTCCTCAAATCCCTTCTTAAGCTCCTTAACTTGCTCTGGATCAAGCTCTAAAAGCAGTGCTAAGAATTCACCAACATGTGCCTTTTCCTCTCTTGCAATATCGAGAAATACCTTTTTAAACCTCTCATCCTCGACTAACCTAGCCATTTGTTCATAAAGATTTACAGCATCTAACTCCGCTATTATCGCTAATCTAATAGCTTCTGCAACCTTCTCTCCTGAGAAAGGTTTATCTCCAGTAAGAAGGATAGGGTTAATTGCAAGCATGAACCATCACCTCATAAACGCTCTATAAATTATATAATGTGGACTGAGAATTTATCAATTTGTATTTTGTGTTTAGTTTAAAGTTTAGTTCTTATCATAAGGATACGCTCTTTAACTTATGAGGGATGCTCCATGCAGGAAATAGCTGTGAAAAGCATTGGACCTATTACCGTGAAGCTTGTTTATGGTGACGTAACAAGGTATAAGGCTGATGCAATTGTAAATGCAGCAAATAAGTACCTGGAACATGGTGGTGGAGTAGCGCTAGCAATAGCAAAGGCAGCTACAGGAGGAGATCCTATTAAGTACATAGAAATAAGCAAAAAAGCTCTCAAAGAGCAAATTGGAAGGAACTATATAGATCACGGAGACGTCGTCGTAACGCCTGCCCTTAAGCTTGAGGAAATAGGAGTTAAGTACGTAATACATACTGTTGGCCCCATATGCAACGGTCGTTGGAACAATTCCCTCAAAGAAAAACTCTATAAAGCTCTGATCTCGCCATTAAAGAAGGCAGATGAGTTAGGACTTAAATCTATAGCGTTTCCAGCAGTAAGCTCAGGAATTTACGGATGTCCAATAAAGGATGTCATTAAAACGTTTCTTGAAGTCGTAAGGGACTTTTAAATGGACGTCAGGAGTATTAAAATAGTATCTCTAGTGATATTTGATAGGAGATATCTTTCTCAGTGTATTGAGGTCTTCAAGGAGTTCTTTCAAGGCTAGACCACTTCTCTCTTCATGTTTACAGGGACTATATAAGTGCTGTAGAGCTCTCTTAGAATCCTTGTGTGCTTTTCAACCCACTTCCCGCTAACCTTTCTCCTAGCAACATGATTCTTTATAGCCTGTTCAGCAACTGCCCTGGCCTCTTTTGGATACACTTCTAGATGCAAAGGAGTGGGTATTATGTAATCCTCGAATAGATCTTCATCGCTCACACACTCAGCTATAGCCCTTGCTGCAGCTATTTTCATGTTATCTGTAATTTCTCTGGCCCTCACATCTAAAGCCCCTCTAAAAATTCCAGGAAATCCAAGAACATTATTTATCTAATTTGGATAATCACTTCCACCAGTAGCAACTACTCTTGCTCCTGCACTTTTAGCATCCTCTGGCATTATTTCTGGAATTGGATTTGCCATAGCAAACACTATGGGATCATCTGCCATCTCAAGACTCATCTCTCTTGAGACTATGCCACCAACGCTAACCCCTATAAAGACGTCAGAGCCTTTCATAGCATCTCTTAAATCTCCCTCTATACCATGAATATTGAACTTCGCTATCTCAAGCTTATATGGATTTAGATCTTTCCTTCCCTCGTGAATTATACCTTTCCGATCAACAGTTATTATCTCTCTCACGCCAACGTGATGCAATATTTTTGCTATGGCTATTCCAGCAGCTCCAGCACCACATATTGTCAATTTTATTTCAGAGAACTTTTATTGACTAATTTTAGAGCGTTTATTAGTCCAGCAAGGGTTACAACAGCAGTGCTATGTTGATCATCGCTAAATACTGGAATACCTAGAGCACTTCTTAGATGACTTTCAATC
>QMTU01000095.1 GCA_003663585.1 Thermoplasmata archaeon | reverse complement strand
TTTTGATAGTTGGTAGTGCTGCCACTTTTATTGGGAAAAATAGGAAAAGATCTCTTGAGTCCCTAGATATAAAAGACATGTTTGGGAGATCTGCATATAATGTGATGTCTAATGGAATTGTTGCTATGGTATTATCATCACTTCATCTTCTAAACATGGGAAGAGATCTTGTGAACATAGCATATCTTGCATCAATTTCAGCAGTACTCGCCGACACCTTAGGCAGCGAAATTGGGGTGCTATCTAGGAGAGTGTACCTCATAACACACTTTAAGAGGGTTCCTCCAGGAACAAACGGTGGCGTGAGCCTCTTGGGGACAGGAGCTACACTTCTTGGAGCTCTTATCGTAGGGATCATGGCAATACCTTATGGATACGGCGTTCTTGGAGTAATTCTAGTGATGCTATCTGGATTTTTAGGAGCATTTGTAGACTCACTGCTTGGAGCTACCCTCGAGGCAAGAGGTACGCTAGATAAAGGAGGCGTTAACATGCTATGTAGTGCAAGTGCTGCTGCAATTGCTACTTTTCTGTTTGTTGTATTATAGTTCACTCCAAATAATAGCTCCTCTGTTTTGGCCCTTACACATGATTACATCCACAGATAGTCCTAGCTTATTGAATTTCTTCTTTAGAGCCTTATATGCCCCTATAGCCCTTTTTTCGCTCTCGAAGAAGGAGTATATTGTAGGCCCCCAACTACTTTGACCTATACCTCTTCCACCAAGGTCTTTAAGGATGCTCACAATATCTTGAGCATGACGAGAAAGATATCTTCCGCCCTGAATGTCCTCATAATACTTACCAAGAGCTCTGTCAAGCATCTCAAGATGATATGTAAACATCTTAAAGTCCTTATTTACAACCCCCGGAATTATCCCTAAAAATGCATGTTCTAGAAGTTCACGCCTTAGGTCAGGACTTGGGTTCTTTGGCATTAGATATCTTTCTTCAACATCCTCACTGAAACCTCTTTCTCTCTTAGGCACTATTAATATGATCCTCCAATCCCTTGGAAAAGGGTGCCTCATAATTACTTGTGGAGGCCTCTCATCTCGCCATCCACTATCCACAATGAATCCTCCTTTAAGGAATCCTGCTACCCCCACGCCGGAGACATTTCTTCGCCCAATGTTCTTAAAAAGAGTCCACGGATCCACTTTTATTCCATAAAGTCTATCAACAGCTGATATTATGGCCATGAGAAGTTGGGTGGTTGAGCCAAGTCCAATGTGCCTATCAATGTATGATCTTATCCGCATCCTAAGTCCACCTGGTAGTCCAATAGCATCAAGCACTTTCTCTGTAATCTTGCATATCTCTCTGTTCTTACTAGAGTTACTTGACATGACTTCAATTTCATCACATCTCTCAAATGTAATGTCATAGAAAGGCCTATTTACTGTGAGGCCTATACTTCCAAACATAACGTTTTTGTATCTTATATTATAGAATCCTAAATGAATTCTTGATGGTGTTCTTATCCTAACTTTACTCAATCCCTGCAACCTCCTTAACGCGCTTCATCCACCCACTTAACAGTACATAATCCAGAACAGTTCCAGATGCTTCTCTTATCCTCATATGATCTACAAGGTCCTTCCTAGGACCTCCCCCTAAACCATCCGCAACTATGGCTGCTCCCTGAGCCGGATGCTTTGCCTTAGATGCTTTAAATCCTGAGACTCTTACTATTGGAGCTATATCGCCTACAAAGTCCTCTAAGTCACTTAACAGCTTTTTATATCCTGAAAGCCTTCCAGAGATAAGAATTTCTCTTGGATTTCTAACAGAGACCTTCATAGCATTTATGAAACGCGCTATGTCCTCTATAAGTGCAATATATGCCTCGTAGTAGGTGCTGTCTTTATCTACCTTTGAGAAAAACTCATCTACGGTTATATCGGGTTTTCCCACAATTGATATTACACCACCCTCAAACAGGAGTGCCTTTTTGAACTCTCCAAGTATGTACGCTACCTCGCCATCAAGCCTTCCCATGTTTATAAAGCCCATAGGGCCCTGCGTCCCTCCAATTCCATCAACGATAACACCGCCTTCAACGCCTATTATTGACGTATATGCTCCGCCTATCTCTGCAAGGATAAAGCTAACATCTTTGTATTCTATTTCTAATCTTCTTGACTGATCATATACTCCCAACACTGTTACACAAAGCTTATCTGCAGTTCCCATGTCAATTTTATTGTACTTCCTGTATTTTGGTACCGTGGGAAGAAGGATAACTGAGGGAATTAAATACATCGGAAGATTGTAACTTATAGCGATCTCTATCATTTTCTTAACTCCTTCAAGCACTGGAAGACTTTTATCATCCTTCTTAAGAAGTATTGTTGTAAACTCCTCCAGTTGAGTGAGCTCTGATGGAGCTTTCACAGGAACTCCATATCCTGAAGGTCCTGCTATTATGTCCGGCTCTGCTGATGCTATTATATCGATGACTTTTTTAGGATCCTCAGCGATTACTTTAGTAGGAATATCTTCGTCTAGTATCACTTTATCTCCTTCTATTCCAAAGATGCTGAGGGAAAGGGTTCCAGGATCAACACCTACAGCCCTAATGGGCTCCATAAGGTAACCTCCTGTGAGTATTCTTTAGGAATAGTAACTTCTAATAATAAATTGTTAGTTCATTTTAACGAGTGATGCCCAGAGTCATCACGGTTGTAGGAGGTGTAAGCAATGTACGTCATATTTAAAGGAGGCTCTCAGAGAGATGAGGAGATATTCTCAAGGGATGATGTAATTAGCAGACAGACCATAAAGACTTATGATTTTTCTTCCTTAGGCCTTAGGGGCGATGGAGTGGTAATTCTTATTGAAGGATCAGAGGACGCTATAGAGAGAGCTAAAGAGCTTGCAAAGGATAAACTTGAGCTTATAGAGGGGGAGAAGGCTGAGGAAATATATAAGAAAATAAAGGAGCTTGAGGAGAGCGTATCAATGGGTGTTGGGGCCATATTTGGTTAATCCCTCTCTATTTTTATTATTCTTGGCCCCTTTCCAATGTATGCCGTGTACACGTCTTTTATCCCCATCTCCTTCAGTATATGTAGAGCATATGGATCAAATGAAAATATGCTGTTTCCTATCATGCACTGTGATGCGCTTATTCCTTCCTTCCAGAGCTCTCTGAGAACTATAGATGTTTTCTTACTCATGACATTAACCTCTAAGGCAAACTCATATGAGAGCGAGACAAATTCCTCTAAACTCCTATCTGAATCGAGAAACTCTTCTAAAAGATCATCTCCTGTTTTTCTTATTTTCTCCTTGAGTCCAGGACGCCTTATTATGCTCTTAGTTTTAATTGGCTTATCTATCACAGCTAAAACTGCCTTAGTATTTCTTGGAACCCTGATCCTCTCCACAAGACCCATTGGAGGCACTCCTGGAATAACTCTCGCTTCAAAACCTCCATACCATTCTGCTACGGCATCCCCAAGACCAGTACTCATTTTTATTTCAGCTACGTGTGTGTACTTCAGAGCATCCTCTTCCTTTATCTTAAACACCTTTGTGAGACCATAAAGGGCAGCTAGAGTGCCTGATGCACTAATACCAAAGCCCTGTGATATAGGAAGTGCTGGTTTTATAATCACGTTGACTTGATACCTGAGGTCATAATTCTCCATAAGTTGTTTAACGGCAACTTCCGTGGTCTTTGCGATGTTCTTGTTATACGTAGCTTTAACGGTTATTTTATTGGATCTAACGCCTGATATCTCGACTACAGCACCCCTGTCTACGGAGAAGCCTACTCCCCTAGACCCTCTCTGCAAAGGGTCTTCGTACTCGTCATATATAGAAAATATTCCAGTAACGTGTCCTGGAGCATATGATGTTACTCTAAAGCGAGCTGGATATAACATTTAACAGCTCCTCCGCAATTTCCTTCTTAGAGCCTTTAACATGAATTGGCCTGTCTCCTCTCTTTATGATGTACGCCTCCGTATAATCTGCTGAAAATGCTGTAATAGGATTTGCTACCACTATATCTGCTTTAACCTCCTCCATTCTTTTTACAGCTTCCTCTATAAGACGCCTTCCTGTAAGAGCCTCAGTCTTAAATATTACCAGAAGGCCGTTATACACTCTCCTAATTTCCTCTATAACTTTAGGCGTAGGCTCTAACTCAATTGTGAGGTCTTTAATCCTAGACGGAATCTTACCCTTATGAGCTTTTTTTGGCCTGTAGTCAGATATTGCAGCTACAGAGATCACAACGTCATATTTGTTCTTAGATATAAGCTCAAGGGCGTTTTTCAGCATCTCCTCAACAGTCATCACACGAATGACGTTGGCATATCTTGACGGGTCAACCCTCCCAAGGGCATATATCATGTC
>QMTU01000094.1 GCA_003663585.1 Thermoplasmata archaeon | reverse complement strand
GGGCTGAATGAAATGCACTTGTACAGATATCCTCATGAGTTTAGCGGTGGACAGAGACAGAGGATTGCCATTGCAAGGCTTCTGGCAATAAAGCCAGAGTTTATAGTGCTAGATGAGCCAACATCTGCCCTAGATGTTTCAGTTCAGGCTAACTTACTGAACATGTTCAAGGACCTTCAAGCTCAGTACAAATTCTCCTATCTGTTTATATCCCATGATCTTGGCGTAGTGAAGTACATGAGTCATCGTATGGCAGTGATGTACTTAGGTAAGATCATAGAGCTCCAATCTTCAGAGGAGATATTTTAGAAGCCTCTCCAACCATATACCGACATGCTCCTTAAGAGCATACCAATACCGAATCCTAGAATAGCAAAGCAAAAGAAGGTTCAAGTTGTCGGAGAACCTCCTAACCCAATAAATATACCCCCCGGCTGTAGGTTCCATCCAAGATGCCCACATGCAAGGGACATCTGTAAAAAGGAAGAGCCACCATTAGTTGAAGCGGAAAAGGGGCACTTTGTCGCGTGCTGGCTTTACTCAGAAAAAGAAAAGACAAGTACAACCAGTTAGACTCTATCTACTATTTTTTTAATGGTATCATATATAGCCCTCTCCTTTTTCATTAATTCAGAGAATATTCTATCTGGGTTCAAATTCTGATCAAAGATTAATATTTCCTCCCCTCTTTTCTCTAGTATCATGGGTATGTAGATGATCTCCTCTGCTGTCGGCCTCTCTCCTAGCCAGAATATTGTCTCTCTCATTATCATGGCGCCATATGAGGCCTCTCTGAACTCTTCAGCTAGAGAGTCATCCTTTGAGAGAGCTCTTACGAACCCCGTAGGTATTAGGATTATCCTCTTCAAGTTATGCCTCCCCAAGAACTTTGCTCTGTGGTAAGCCTTAGACTTTGCAATTTCCAAGGAGTCTATATACGCAGCATTAAGGTCATCTATAATCCTATCAGGATCTATATCATCAGCTCTCACTATAATTTCTCCGAATGAAGGCTCTCCTGGTATTGTACTCTTTGGATATGACCGTATTAAAAGGGCCTTTCTTGGAGAATACTCCACTTTATCAACGAAGAATGCATTGACTAGATATCTTCCCCTTGAGCTTCTTAGCACGAGATGGGGAAACCATACAAGCTTTCCAGGTAATTCTTCTAAGTCCTTTAGAGGAACATAGTACGTTCTCATGTTCATATCATTAACTTAAAAGAGCTATGAGAATTTATTTGTTATTGGTTAGCACGCATTGCATCGATTATTTACGAAATCTTTTTAATTTTTTAACAAGGAATAGTAGTGTTTGAAGGTTCTAAAGGGCATAGGTAATATATCAGGCCATGTTGGCAGGGAATTCCAATGATCTGCGCAGTTCTTGCAGGAGGAGACTCTAGGACTTTTGGAAGGGATAAGCTCACGTATAAGGTCTATGGAAAGCCCTTAATTATGTACTGCATTGAGAGGGTTGAGAGATCTAAGGAGATCAATAAAATAGTGATTGTAACCAGAGAGGAGAGAGAGGATGAGTTCAAGCGTTTGGGGTATGATGTAATAGTTGATAACTTACTTGTGGGACCAATAGGGGGAATTTACGTGACTCTTCTTGAGTTTAGTGAGGCATTCTTTGTGGGAGGGGACATGCCCTTAATAGTTCCTGAGTTTGTTGATTTCATTGTTAAGATGTTTAGGCGCTCAAGAGGCGATCTAGTAGTGCCATTATGGCCTAATGGATTTCTTGAACCACTTCACGCAGTTTACTCAAGAGGTGTTATAAACACTCTTAAGGAGAGCATTCAAAGCAGAAATTATAGGGTTCAAGACGCTATAAGGCGTTCAAGAGCGTGTTTCATAAAAGTGGAAGACCTTCCTCGCAAATGGCATGAGAGCTTTTTTAACGTTAATACCGTGGAAGACGTAGCAGAATTCGTCAAAAGGCTTAAAATGAGAGCATATTCTTAATTTTCTCAGCAAATTTTATTGCTTTTTTAAGATCTCTCTTGTTGAGATGGCCCTTCCGCCAATGAGCTTTAGAATGCTGTTTCTTTATTAATCTGCTAATAGATAATCTTCCAATTGATTAAGCTTTAGAGGGACAAAGAATATCATTACGCTGCTATAGATGCTAAGAGCTCATAATTTTGCGGGAAGGTCTTATGTGTTTGTGTAGATGCTTCGTTAGAATTACTAAACAAGCGTCCTTGCTAGCAATAATATAGAAATTATTATATATGTGCACCTTTTTTCAATATAGGTGTACTTATGGAGGTGTCAGAAATGGCGTGTTTTCTAGTGCCTGGAGCTGAGGGCATAGTGACTCTTTTAATACAAAGAGCTATGGGCAAGGAAAAAGCAAAGAGGTTTAAACTAAACTGGCTTAATACAATGCTCTGGGGAGGTGTCCTTCTTCTTGCAGTCGAACATGTCTGGCATGGAGAAGTAGTGCCATGGCCTCCATTTCTAACAGCAATGCAGAATCCTACGGACTTTGTAGCAATGCTTCACGAGATGGGGACAACAGGGGTTGCTATGGCCATTGGCATAACGCTCGTTTGGGCCGTTATGTACGCTTTTTCATCGATTGTTACAAGAAAAACAACCTTAAGGCCATCGGTGTGATCTTATATGTGGCTCATAACAACGACATTTGCAGCAGCTATAGTAACAGCCCTTTGGTACTTTAAGGACAACGGAGACTACAAGTTAGACGTGCTTGCTCTAATCCTTTGGGGAGCTGCCATAATGATATTCATAGATCACCTTGCCGGGTATCTTGAAGAGGGCGTTTTCTTAGAGATGACAGCTGATGCTACAGTTCTTGGAATAGTTCTTGTTCTTGTAGCTATAGTTGCATGGGAAGCATATGTAATTTTTAAAGACCCAAAAGGAAAACTAAACATACTATTTAAGTGAATGACTTCCTAGTTCTTTTTATTTAATTTTTGTTGTTAGTGCTCCAATTCATCTAAAAACGCATATATATATGAGAAAGAGTATTCCTGTAGGGTTAATGAATAGTATCTCATAGGAGCATTTTACAAAGGTATAGTACCTGAGTTAGTGGGCTAGCATTGGCTCACTAAGGCTGCTAAAAGATAAATAACCCCCGTGCGTTAATAAGGGAGATGTATTAAAAATCTAAAGGCGGTTTGAGAGAACATCTAGATGTAGGTGTGTAAACATGAAAAAGGTATTTGTAGCGTATTTAAGTGTCCTATTGCTTGTGTTCTCGATTGCCCTACCAGTAACAGTACATGCAATGGAAATCGAAAAGACTACCGCAGATGTGACTTTGAACGTGAACACGGACTCCACGTTTGATCTGTATGTCAATACTACCATAGAGGACAAAATGTTAAAGGATCTAAACGGAGTGCTGAGAGTAATATCCTCGGAGAACGAAACTGTGATGAATGGCAGCATATATGGAAATCTCTCTGAAGAAGCTGTTAATGAACTTATGTCTGGATATACAGAAGCGCCTAAGCATATAGTGCAGGATGCCTTCATAGTGGGAAATAGTACAGACTTTCATCTTACGTTTAATGTGACCGTTGAGGAATTCAGCGAACTAAAAATAAGGATTGATGTTGTGAGCGTTGCTGATAATAGATCTCACGTTACAGTAAACTTCTACTCTAAGGAGTATCTTGACAAAATGACTCCAGAACAGGTGCAAAATGTAACGACTTTAGTCACAATGATTCAGACAATGTGGCCGCAGTATAAGCCAATAATAATCCAAAGTCTTGAGAACATGAACATAACAGTTTACGACATTGACATACAGGCATCAATATCTTCTGATATGAAGTATGCTATAATCACTGCAGTACTTGATATTGAAATGGACATAGGGGATATCCTCAGTGCATCTTCAGGAATGATGGTTCCGGGATTCCCAGGAGTGTCTATGCCAACGCCAACACCACCCTTCCAAGGAGGTCTTGGAAAAGGGCCAATTCCTGCAGTAATACCACCAAGCCTGTTTGGAACGTGGTCCTATAGGATTAGGATGAGTAGTGAATATTCCAATGGATTCCTAACCTGTAAAGTTAATGGAGACATTGAGGGACTCTCTGGAATTCCAATTCTAATGCAGGACATGGATGGAAATGTGTTCGGAGTTATAGTTACTGAGATCTCAGTTAAGCTTACTAAGGGTCATGACGATGAGAAAATAGTCGTAGACGCTCATGTCTCAGGGTACACGATAGACTCAGAGAAGCTATTTAGGGCGATATTTAGAGAGCTTAGGAGGGCCGAAATGGAGTATGAGGACGTTATCATTAACTGGCACTTTGGAGGAACCACTAAACCTAAAATAGTAAACGGAAACGTCACATTCACAACTCCTGAAGTGATTTCAGCGTTAAAAATGGCTAAAAATAGAG
>QMTU01000093.1 GCA_003663585.1 Thermoplasmata archaeon | reverse complement strand
GATGTATTTCGATACATAGAATCTGTGTTAAGTGCACTTGAGGTAAAGTACTCTAAAAGAGTGCATTCAAATAAAGAAATTGTGATCTCAGGAAAAGGGTTTAGAATAAGACTCTTAAGCAGATATTATGGGACTCAGATAGCAATCTCTGGTAGAAAATCAAGTATAATAAAGGAAAGTCTCGAAATAGTGCTTCCAAAGGCAGTTATTCCAAAAAGACATAAAGAAAAGAAAAAAGCGTTAGAGAAACATAAAAATGAGAGCTTTGAGGAGATAAAGACAAAATACTATATGTCTGTTATGTCGCTCATTGGAACTGTCTTAACCGTAGCATCTCTTATACCTCTCGTGGCAGTCAGCGCCTACAAAGGGTCACTTATTGGAGTAATAGCAGTCATACTTCAAGTAGGATCCATACTTAACGTGTTCACAAGGCATAAGTATAGGAAGAGGAAACGTGGAGTAGTGCTTATGGAAGTTGAGTATGTTCCCTTAAAGGTACTTGAGTACAGAAGAAAGTTCTTGGAGATGAAGAGAATACAATTTGTGACAAGCAGGTCGAGGAGATAAGAGAATGTCTTCTACAGAGATAACGGCTATTATAATGGTTCTTATGATATCGTTTACAGGAACTGCTGCTTTCAGAGTAAGCGTACCTGCTGTTGCCTTTTATACAAGACAGATTCTCGAAACGACAGCCCTAGGTGTTGGTCTTCCTTACCTCTTCCTTCTTTGCTGGAAGAGCATTATTTGCAGTTATAACTGGAGGAATATCCGACAGATATAGAAAGAAAATAATATACCTTGCTATCATATGCTTTGCTATCAACGCTCTTGTGGTTTCACTTTATTCATATGCTGACAATATCACTGAGGTCATTCTAATTAGAGCTCTTCAAGGAGCTTTAAATGGAACTGCGTGGGTGTCTATACAAGTTATCCTTGGAAGTATTGTCAGGACATCAATCAGAGGAAGAGTATATTCCATATATTTTGCCTCAGGAACTCTTGGAAACGTTATAGCAAATACATTATACTCTCACATGGCAAATAATCCCCTTAGTACAATCCTTGTAGTGTCATCAGGGCTCTTCCTAATGGCCTCCTTATTGTGCGTGGGAGTAAGCCTTCTTCTGCCCTCTATTCTAAGAGAAGACATTATCATAAGAAGGAATGAGAAGAAGGAATCCAACATAGGAGAGCTCATATCTGGTCTTGCAGCAATTCCAATAGCTCTCATAATACTAGGAACAAGCATGTTCACGTCAGTAGTTCGTGGTGATCTTATTTATATATACATGAATGAGGCGTTTAACCTCCTAAAAAGCGACGTAGCAAATGTCATAGCCATAACAAGTCTTCTAGCTCTTCTAGGAGGATACCTCATAAGTTGGATATCTGACAGGATCAGCGATGTCCTAGCCTTAAGAATGGCAACAGTAATAGGATTCCTTGGAGCACTTTCAATAGGTGTGAGATCCATTGTAGTGGTGCTTATTGGCCTAATCCTGTATTACATAGCTAACTCTGCTGTAATTTCCATAAGTAGAAGAGTTGCAATAACATATTATAGGTTGGGCGGAACATTCCTAGGAATAGTAAACGCCATAGGAAACATCGGAAGCATAACTGGATCATCAATAACAGGTATAGTATATGATGTATATGGGCTCTCTACTATAAGCATTGGCGGGGTGCATTTTACGGAGTTCGTGTTTATAATTTCGATGATAGTAGCCATACCAGTAGTCTGTTCCTTTCTGCTATTAAAGACTCAGCATCGTTAACTTTATTGTAAGAAAATTTTATAAATAAGCAAAATGTGACAAACTAATATTTCACTTCCTACGTTATAAGTGCCAGCTGAACAGTTACACTATGTAGGAGGAGGACTGATATGCGCCAATGGTAAAAAAGCCTATAAGAGCAAACCAAAACCCTAATTCTATCCCTAAGAGATGGTATAACATAGTAGCAGATCTTCCTGAAAAGGTTCCACCACTCCTTCTTCCAAATGGGAGACCTGCAACAGCAAGTGATCTAAAGGCTCTGTTTCCATTATCCCTTGTGAGGCAAGAGCTCTCTAAGAGGAGATTTTTAAGAATACCAGAAGAACTAAGAGAGCTATATGCTGAACTTGGAAGACCTACACCACTTTTCAGGGCCAAAAGACTTGAGAGCGTTTTGAAAACGCCTGCAAGAATATACTACAAGTACGAAGGAGTGCTCCCAACAGGATCACACAAGATAAACACAGCCATAGCGCAGGCATATTATAATGCCCAAGAGAGCGTAAAGAGACTTACTACAGAAACAGGTGCGGGACAGTGGGGATCAGCTTTAGCCTTAGCGGGAGCACTCTTTGATTTAAAGGTCAGGGTGTACATGGTAAGAGCAAGCTATGAGCAGAAACCGTATAGAAGAGTCCTAATGGAGATATACGGAGCAGAGGTCATACCAAGCCCTAGTAACAGGACGAGATATGGTAAGAAGATACTCGAAAAGGATCCAAATAACCCAGGAAGCCTTGGAATAGCTATAAGTGAGGCCATAGAGGATGCTCTTATGAGTCAGGACACTAAGTACTCATTAGGCTCAGTACTGAGTTATGTATTGCTGCACCAGACCATAATAGGATTAGAGGCCAGGGGACAAATGAAAAGCCTAGATGAATATCCTGACTATGTTATAGGCTGTGTTGGTGGCGGTAGCAACTTTGCTGGACTAATGTATCCGTTCTACTATGAGTCAGTAGTAAAGGGCAAACATAACATAACATTTATAGCAGTAGAGCCTAGAGCAGTACCCACAATGACAAGAGGAGTATACGCCTATGACTATGGGGACACTGCAGGATTGACGCCGCTTCTAAAAATGTCTACAATAGGACATAGGTTTATTCCACCCTCCATACACGCAGGCGGACTAAGATATCACGGTGTAGCTCCAACCTTAAGCATCCTAATAAAACATGGATACGTAAGGCCAGTGGCTTATCACCAGAAAGAAGTATTTGAGGCCGCTAGAATCTTCGCGATATCAGAGGGAATAGTACCAGCACCTGAAAGCGCTCATGCTGTAAAAGCGGCAATAGAAATAGCATTAGAATGCAGGAGAAGAAACGAAGAAAAGGTTATACTGTTCAACCTAAGCGGACATGGGCTCCTAGACCTCAGTGGATATGATGCATACCTAAGAAATAAACTGGAGAACTATGAGCCAAGCTCAATAGACACATCATATCTTCCAGTGGCTTTTAACAGTAATTAGAAAAAGAAAAGCAAAAATGCAGAGATGTGTTCTAGTGATAAACCTTAAACAATAGGCCATGGGTGGAAGCTTATGAGCGGTATAATTACATCTAAGCGCGAGAATACTGTTACAAGGTACACGAATAAGATGAGAAGACACATGGAAAACCTTAGTGTTACTGAAAAACTACTGCTTTCTGTAATCTTTACCATGCTCACGGGTGTAGCAGCAAAGGTCAGGATACCTCTTCCCTTTACACCAGTTCCAGTAACCCTTCAGACACTTATCGTCCTTCTCTCAGGAGCGCTTCTAGGATATTACGGGGTTCTCTCTCAGAGCATGTATGTGATCTTTGGTATTGTCGGTGTGCCGTGGTTTGCATATGGCGGTGGACTATCATACGTGCTGTCTCCGACTTTTGGTTATGTTCTTGGGTTCATAGTGGCATCAGCATACGTTGCGAGGATGCTTTCAAAAAAGCGGAGAGGGTTCCTTGGAACTCTTCTGGTGCTTCTGACAGCGAACTTTGTTATAATATATAGCCTTGGAGTTACTTGGCTTTATGCCTACATGAACGCTGTGAACAGCATTAGTATCAAGGAGGTAATCCTTATGGGAGCGATACCTTTTATCCCAGGAGATGCCCTAAAATTAATAGTTGCTGCAAGCTTTGTTAAGATTCTAAAGGGCTAATTTTCTTTCATTTTAATAATATTTATAATAGGCCTCCTCACAAAAACCGATCATGTTTAAAACATAACATCACCCATTTGTTCTATTGAGAACATCTAAAGAGGTGTTATCTTTGGGGAAGATCTCTTGGGATGAGAACACGTTCTCAAGGTTCTCATATGTGGACAACGTCACTATCTCCCGAGATGGAAGATACGTGGCATACGTCCTCACAAAAGCAAACATGAAGAAGAACAAATACGAGAGGACAGTAGTTATAGAGGATCTAAAAACGGGAGGAAGGTCATTCATTGAAGATGCATTTATGCCAGTGATATCTCCAAGAGGAGACAAGATAGTATATTTAAGGGCTAAAGAGGAGAATAAGGAGCGTCTATTGGAGCTATGGCTCGCGGATCTCAGAACAATGGGATCCAAGAAGCTCATAGAGGCGAAGGTGATAGATAGTGTCCAGTGGAACGAGGACAATAGG
>QMTU01000092.1 GCA_003663585.1 Thermoplasmata archaeon | reverse complement strand
GCCTATTATCTTGAGTACTTAGATAACAGGTGGATCGTTGTGCTCATGCCAAGGCCCTGGGAGTACGAAAGCATAGAGGCATTCCTTCCAGGAACCTTAGATGACAGATATCTCGCCATAGGAGGAGACTATGAGTCATATCTTGGAAGAAGTGAATATGCAAGCATTGGAGGCTGCTATTACGCAGCAAGGCTTGCAATAGCTGAGAGGTTATACGCTCGAAAAAGGCAGGCGGCAGCTCTCGTGTTAAGGGAGGCACATCCAGGATACAAGGTTCCAGTAGGGGTGTGGAACGTTAGAGAAAGCGTCAGAAATGCTCTAAAACAGAGGCCTATTAGGCTGAACTCAGTAAGTGAGATCCTTGAGGTCATCTCGAGTAAAATGACCGTCCCAATAAATATTTGGGTAAAACAAAGTGTTCTGCTTAGAAAAGTCCTCTCCCAAAGAACCTTATTCGATTTTCTTAAGTAACTCTCCCAAGAGCTCTTAGGAATTCCTCGAGGAAGACTTCTATCTCCTCTCGTGTGTTGTAGAGGTGAGGGGAAACTCTTATGCCGTGAATCCCAAGAAGCCCCCTATGACTTACTAATATGCGCTTCTCAGAGAGCTTTTCCCATATGGCCTTCTCCTTCTTAAAGCTTAGTCCTGTCTGAATTGTTGTTATGGGAGACCACAGCTTTTCATCATCGCTATAGCCTATGATCTTTAGACCCTCCTCTAAGATAGCGTCCACGAGGATCCTCTTTAGCCTTAGGTTATGCCTTGTAATGTTCTTCATTCCTATATTATTCAGGAGCCTCAGGGAGCCAAGAAGTGCTGCTGCAAGTAAGTACGGCATTCCTCCTCCAAAGTCAAGTATTCTAGCATCCTTTCTTGGTTCTAGGTTCCCCCAAGGATCCTTGTTTGGATCTGCCCACCACGGCGTCCAAGTGCCGGGAGGAGGCCTCATGTTAAGAAGGCCTAGGTACGGCTCTAACTTCTCAAGAAGTTCACGTGACACGTATAGGATTCCAGAGCCTACTGATGGGTTTAAAAGCCACTTCTCTCCTCCAGCGGCAAGGACGTCTACTTCGTTTTTCCTTACATCTAGGTCAACTGCTCCAACGTGCTGAACAGCATCAACAATAATAAGAGCTCCGTGCTCATGAGCTATCTTTGAGAGCTCCTTGATGTCTATCATGTACCCAGTAACCCACTGGACACTGCTGACGACTACGGCAAATGTCCTGTCATCAATTTTTTGCTCTAGAGCTTCTATCGGATATCTTCCATCTATGTTCTTCACAATTCTTAATTTAAGTTCATGACTCCTAGAATAGGACTTTAATAAGCAAGATATCGTTGGAAACTCCATGTCAACTGACACTATATTATCTTTGTCCCTCTTAGGCTTAATAGCATAGAGCACTCTTTTTAGTGCGTCAGTTGTCTGTATGGATATCGTTACCTCATCCTTTGATGCATGTATTAACTTGGATATCTCATTCAGCACTGGATTTAAAACAAGATCATCCATGTAGTCTACAGAGTTTACTGGGCCGTTAAACTCAAGTATGTCGCTCACGATATTGCTCAAACTTCTTACTGAGCTGAGAGGCATTAGGCCTATACTTGCTGTATTTAAGTATGCTGTAAACTTATTAAGAGATGGAAACAGCTCTCTAAGGGCCTCGTTCATTATTATCACTTCACTAAAAGTGCAATCAGGGCGCATTAATAACGTAAGTGCTTTAAGTGCCTATATGAATTTCTAAATATGTGCCCCGTGCCTCTGACCTCATGATGATGAACCCAGGCCCTGACGTAGATGATGACCGTTCTGGTTATCCGCTACTTTGGAGCACGCGAGCCCCAAATCCTCAGAGCTTTCAGACGGATGTTAATCCTTCCAACAACCTCGCGGTCTGCCTTAAAACCGCAATTCTTGCATTTCATGACCCTGTGCCCATTCGGGCTTAATTTTACCCCACATATCGGGCACAGGGATGAAGTATGCGCGGGATCAACGTATACAACCCTTATCCCCTTTAGCTTGGCCTTGTACTCTATTATCGCTTGAATCCTCCTGAAACCCCACCTATGGAGCCTCCCGTTGACATCCCTCGAATAATTTACGCCCCTTCTCACCCTTAGGGAGCGTATCCACGGTATTATAATCCTCTCCCTGATTTTTCTAGTATGACTGATCCTTATCCTCTCTAAGGATTCTAAGTCTCGTAGGATGTCCCTAACACGTACTATAGTCTGGTTTAGTCTGAGTGAAATTATATGATACTTGCTCACTTTTTCCTCCCTGAGAACCCCTAAATTAACCAGCCTATCAATCTTCTTCCTTATAGCATCACTACTAATTCTCTTAAACCTCTCTGCCGTAGGGTAGAGTCTACGCAAGACCACTCTAACGCTCTCTATCAGGTCAATCTGATACATCGAGCCTAGACGATGAAAACCTCAAATCGATAGCGGAAAGAATAGAGACTGTTTTCATGGTGGAGAGGAGTCCAAGGGAGGACTTAGTTGAGAATATAATTACAATAGTCTCTCACTTCACAGGAACACTCTACTTGTTATTGCAAACGCTAAAAACAGCCAAATAAAAGTAGATGCATAAGGGAACAGGGTTAGGATGCATAATTATAATAATTTTGCTGAGTTTTTCATGCATGAGAATACCAAAACTCATTGGATCCTAAAAGGAGATGACGTCATCAGAATCGCTGAAATTAATCTCATTAACTCTACTTTGTCTTTAATTTCAACGTTATTTATTCCAAGGATGCTAGGATTTGCTTTAAGGCCCATTATCACAACATCTCTACCATGATATTTGATGATGAGTGTTTTCTTGGACTCGTATAGCTCTTCTCCAACCTCTGCTATGAGTTTCATGACATCCGGAATACCTTTTATAGTCTTCGTGACGTCATTTTTCATACTCTCCTTTAGTGCTTTTGCAAGCTCGGTTATTTTTTCCGGACTTGAGATATCCACAATTATGTCATCTTTGCTTATCGTGATAAGATTACTTTCAAGCCTTATCTCAAGTGAACCTTCTATTATTAACCTCTGAAGCTTAAGAAGCGCTCCTACAAGGTTTTTTACATTCATTATTATCACCATAAAAACAAAGGAAAAGTCAATAAAGGTGAGGAGGAAGTTCATTCTTTTCTCAGTGGGGCAAATTTTATTGTTACTTCTCCATCTAGGGTAAGCTTGTCAAACTTAATGTGAAGCTCTGTTTCACTGCTTTTAACTATTTCAATAATCTTCCTCACGTCTACCTTTGGAATAAGCTTCTCTTTTGCCTCTGCAATAGAAGCTATAACCTCCTCTATCTTGGGTCTTGGGATTTCTGGCACTTGTTTCTTTAGTTCCTCAAGAACTTCTACTGCCTTCTCCAGCCTCTCAAGAATTGTCTTGTCTATGGCAATTCTTACTTCTCCCTTTTCTTTATCAATCTCCGCTTTTGGCATAATCGCCACCCTCCTTCCAATACACTTCAATCTACTTTATACTAGTGCATTACTTCTTTATAAGTCTTATTTCCTCTCCTGTTCTGGCTATCCGCTACTTTAGAGCACGCGAGACTATCGTAGCGGAGGATCCCTCCTCAGGCTTTATTGGAGGGATTTTAAGCGATCCCCATTTGAGCTTAGGATCCCACATATCAGGGACTGCCCACCGTAACAAGATAAGTCCTAAATAATATTTTAAAAAATTGCGAGGGCAGTAGGTGTCAAACTTTATACTTTTACCATCTACGAAACAGCCCTACTCCTTAACAATCTCAAACTTAAGGCCTTTGTCTCTCAAGAACCTCACTGTTTTCTCTATTTCTTCGTCGTCCTTCCCAAATATTATCAGTTCTATATATACGTCTTTTCCAAAACCCTTGGGAGAAGAATGTATTCTCGTCCCAACCTCTCTAGTGGCGTCTGATATTATCTCAGCAATTATACTCTCATCCCTTGAGAAAAGCTTCAGCTTTATTGCTTTGAGCTGTTGTCCTCCAAGAGATCTGAGGACATGTTCCTCTAGAATTGATCTCATCTCTGAGGGCATTCCTGGCAAGATGAATATCCTGGTATTTCCATGCACTATCTCGATTCCTGGAGCTGCTCCCACACTGTTCTTAAGAGGACGCGATCCCTCAATTATGTAGGCCATCTTCTTTCTAGCCTCATTAATTTCAGGCGTATCAACAAATCCTTTTTCATAGAGCTCTCTATATTTCTCCTTTATCCACTCTAGGGCCTGTTCTGATAACACAAGGTCCCTTCCAAGGGCTAGCGCTACTGCGTATACTGTTACGTCGTCATGCGTGGGTCCTAGCCCACCGCTTATTATAATGACGTCAGGGGACCTTATAAGAGCTTCAAGCACAGCCCTCCTTATCTCCCCCACGTCATCCCCAACAGTTGTTATCCTCTTAACAATATACCCATGCTCATAGAGCCTCTTGGCTATATAAGCTGCGTTC
>QMTU01000091.1 GCA_003663585.1 Thermoplasmata archaeon | reverse complement strand
TGTTCTTTCCTAGCAGCATCCATAGGCCTCCAGTGTGATCTCCATGTATGTGGGATATGAATACGTAATCTATGCTTCCAGGGTCTATACCTAACGCTTTCATGTTCCACAGAAGAATTTCCCCGCTACCTCCTGTGTCAAAAAGTATTGTGTAGTTTTTGAATTTTATAAACGCAGAGAAGCCCCATGAAGCCTTAAGATTTCCTACAGCTTTGTTATCATACACTATGACTATTCTATCCTTATCTGTGGCAATATTGTGAGATACGCGGTCTCTTTGAACACGCTCTTTAAAAGAAAAGAGTACGATGGATAAGATAGACGCTATAAGTATTACTATAAAAATTCTCTTAAGTAGGATCCTCATCACATGACACCTAATAAACTTACAGGGTTATCTTTTATTAAGATATTTTGTGATATCAAGCAGGTATCCTCTTTTCACAGAAAAACCCCTAATTTCGAGATCTCTAAGGCACCTGTCACAAAATCTCCAGTCCTTCTCATCGACCTCAAACACGCTGTTCGAAAACCTCATTACACATCCAGGAGTCTCACAGTGGTTCAGTCCCATAAGGTGTCCCAGCTCATGGACTATCTCCTTTGCAAGCCTCTCAAGCTCTATTTGTCTTATACCGCAGAGAAGTCTATAAAAGGACACAATAGCCTTTCTCTTCCCTGGAAGGGCTAGGCCAAAGAGAAAGTTATACCCTGGATGATATATGTCCTTGCTCGTTATCACAAGGAGCATGTTTCCTGGAAGGGGTTCTCTAACCCTTCTTAGGAGTTCATAGGCTAATACTCTCTCCTCCGATGAGTACATGTTTAGAAATCCCACTACTTGAGCCTTAAGTCCAAGATATCCTTCCACAACATCTCTAGACAGTAGTACAAATTCCGGTGGGACTGATCCTAGGAGTGCTATTTCGATCTCCAAAGCACCTTCACCCGAATTATATGTCCTAAGTACATAAGCACACTTACCGCAAGGAGCGTAGGAGTCGTTACTCTTATATCATAGGATGCTATAATTGGGTTTCCAAGGGCTAAGGCCATTACCGCGTTTATGGCTATGGATACTATTATAGACAATAGTATAACAGTAATGGCATTTACTACGCGATCCTCTACTATTCTTCCTCCAAGTAGTAGCATTATGAGAGCATTTCCAGGTAGGAAGTAGTGTGCTAAAATCACTATGAGAGCGCTCACTAGGTTTACATGCATGAGACACTACACCGCCTGTCGCATCTTTACTAAGAACCATTATTTATTTACTAGAATTTAAAATAAACTGATGTGGTGATGTCATTGAGAACGGAAATTGCAGTAGTAGGGGCAGGGCCTGTTGGCCTTAGAACTGCATGGAACCTCGCAAGGCATGGATTTGATGTGTCAGTATTTGAGAGAGGCTCTGAAATAGGATCTCCTGTAAGATGTGCTGGCCTTGTAAGTTCCAGGGTTCTCGATATCGTGGGAAGAGGAGATTACGTACTCTCTAGGATTACTTGTGCAAAGATAGTCTCTCCTAGTGGCATCACGGCCACCATTCCAAGCAGGGAGAGCGTCTTTTCAATAGACAGAAGAGCATTTGATAGGTTTATAGCAAAAAAAGCGGCAGATGCTGGAGCAGAGATCTTCCTAAGGAGCCCCGTTAAGAATATAATAAGCTCATCACTTAAAGTTCGAGATCTCGAGGTTAGGGCTAATTATATAATAATAGCGGAGGGTGCTGAGGCTGTTCTCTCAAGGAAGGTAGGCATAGTAAAGAAAAATACCGTGCTAACAGGTTATGAGGTTCTCGTAACCTCAGATGAGAGCAATCCATCTGAGGTAACAGTATTTTTAGATCAAAGGCTGTTCCCAAGGTTTTTTGGTTGGGCGATACCTAAGGGAGAACTTCTGCTTGTAGGAGGTGCTGGGCTGCTTCCAGGGAATGCCCTAAGATCCTCAGTAATGGAGATCGCTAAGAGATTTGGTTACAGGGGTGTCATAGGACACTACTCAGGACCTATACCGACGAGGCCTTCGCTAAGAGTTCAGAGAGATAATATATTCTGCGTGGGGGATTGTGCTGGTCAGGTAAAGGCCACCACAGGAGGAGGCATTTACATGGGACTCGTCTTTGCTGATGCCCTTTCAGAGCACATAGAGGAGATTCACAGCGGAAGAAGCGTCAGAAGGGCGTACATATACAGAAGGCCTCGTGAGATCCGTGAGATTATTTTGGACTACAAGCTATGGAGATGGTATTCATCCCTCCCTAATGACTCCTACGATAGACTTGTGTACTTTCTAAACGAGAACTCTGACATTATATATAGAACCGTGTATGATTACCATTCTACAGTACTGCTTCACGGGATGTTCACCAAGGGAAAGATAAGAATCATTAAAGAAGTTCTACTTCTGCTCATTGCATTGTTAAATCCCTTTTGGAGGTGATATAATGCTTGTGAGATGGTCTGAGATATCTTCTAATGATGTCCACAAATACACACATATGATTGTTGTATGGCCTCTTGGAGTCCTTGAGGCACACGGGCCACACCTTCCCCTGGGAACTGATGGCTTCCAGGTTGAACACGTTGTGGAGAGGCTCTCGGAGAGCGTGGATATTGTCCTTCTACCAACTCTTTGGTACGGTAACGTGGAGGGACTTTCATCATATCCAGGGAGCGTGAGTCTGAGCTATGATACCCTTAGAAGTGTCGTGAGAGAGGTTCTTACAGGAGTCTACAGGGCTGGCTTTAGGAAGGTCATCATAATTAGTGGTCATGCTGGTGGAACTCATATGAGCGCCGTAAGACATGGCGCTAGAGATGTCGTAAGGGAGCATAGGGACCTAAGAGTTGTAGTGCTCTCTGATTATGACTTTGCGTATGAGCTACGTGGAAAGGAGTTTCCTGAGGACGATGGCCATGGAGGTCTCATAGAAACGTCAAGAATAATGGCAATAAGGCCAGACCTCGTAAGAAAGGATAGAGTCCAGGAGGACAACGTCTTCGACTATCCAAGGTTCCTTATAATCCCTGACTATAGGCCATTGTACAAGGAGGGATATAGAGGCTATCCAACAAAAGCTTCTAGCAATCTCGGAGAGAAAATAAATGATTACATAGTTAAAAGGCTTTTAGAACTCATAAAGAAAGTATTTTAAAAAAGTAATAGAGCAAAAACCTCAGAACTCATAGGGCTCATCATCTAGCTATCAGATGACCCCCTTCTCATCATAGAGACTTGTGGCCCGCTTGGTGGCTCTGTGCCCATCGCACGCCAAAACGGCGCGCTCACACAGTGCATGGCCGGGCGGGCCAATACCGATAAACTCTCACATGACTTTTAAACCTTTAAGTTTACTCTTCAGGTCTTGGCGTCCTTATGATGACGAAGTCTCTCATTGAGAGCACGTATTCTTTTGGAACGAGAAGCATGCCCTCGTCGTCCACACTAAACATGGAGACTATTTCCTCAGGAGCGTCATTGTTTAGCCTGACGCCGAGGAACTTGATCATTCCTGTCTGCCTATCAATATAAAGCTTTTCAAGCAGTCCAATAGCTCTTCCATAGTTATTAACGACAAGTTTTCCAAACAGCTCCTCATATCTCTCCTCGTCTGTGTTCATATCATCACCAGATTAGATCCTTTGGATCCAGATGAACTTTACCCCGCTTAATACTATTTTGAGCAAACGTATTTAAAAAATTTATAGGAGAGGGTCATATGTAGAGAGGTCTCTTTGTAGCTCCCTGTACTGCTGGCGTTAACGTTCTCTTCTCGATCGTCTTACGTATGTTCTCATAGTATCTCTTTATCTCATCCGTTATACTTGGAGGCACCTTCTTTAACGCTGCCCTAAAGTCCTCCATGGTAACCTTCAAGTCCTTTAGTATTCTCTCACGCTCTTCTCTAGTCTCAGACATCTCCAGCTTACTGAGAACTCTACGAAGTGCGTTCATAGCGGCCTCACGGCACACAGCTTCTATGTCAGCTCCCACATAGTTCTCTGTCATCTCTGCTAGCTTCTCAAGATCAACATCCTCAGCAAGAGGCATATTCCTAGTGTGTACTTTGAATATGGCCTTTCTGGCTTCCCTGTCTGGAGGAGGTACGTATATTATCTTATCAAACCTTCCTGGCCTTAAAAGTGCCTTGTCCAGCAGTTCTGGCCTATTTGTAGCTCCTATAACGACCACGTTTTCTAGGGGCTGCATGCCGTCCATTTCCGTAAGAAGTTGATTCACTATTCTGTCCGTAACCTTGTTCACGTCAGTACCTCTCTCAGGAGCTATGGCGTCTATCTCATCAAAGAAGATAACACAAGGCGCTGCTTGTCTTGCTTTTCTGAATATCTCCCTGATTATCTTCTCAGATTCCCCTACCCACTTGCTGAGAACCTCAGGACCTTTAACGGATATGAAGTTGGCCTCCGCCTCGTTTGCTACGGCCTTCGCAAGGAGAGTCTTACCAGTACCAGGAGGACCATACAGA
>QMTU01000090.1 GCA_003663585.1 Thermoplasmata archaeon | reverse complement strand
TCTTAGAAGAGCTGGGGCCGTGGGGTAGCTTGGCATCCTTCCGGCTTCGGGAGCCGGCGACCCGAGTTCAAATCTCGGCGGCCCCACCATGAGATTAATCTATTGGTTTTATAGAGGCAGCCTTGATCCCCACATATATTGTTCTCCCTGGTCTTATCTTCAGTTTGTTAAACGAGCTCACAGAGATTCTTGAGACAAGTAATAGCGATCCAAGACTTACGAAAACGTCTACATGTGTCCCAGAGATATAGAAATCCTCAACAGTGCCCTCTAGAATGTTCTGTATACTTGTGATCCCTAATGGCTGAGAGAAAAGGGATATAGACTCTGGCGGTATGTGCACACGCACCCACTCATCACGTGGTCGATTGAATAAAACCCTTAACTCAATGTCGCCTACTCGAACAACTCTCTGATCTCCCTTTTGATAGAATCTACCATTAAATACGTTATATATGCCAAATAGGCTTGCTATTTCTGGTAATTTTCTTATATTATTCAGTATTTCATCTATCCCCCCAAGATATATCTGTTTACCATTCTTCAGTATTGTCACGTATCTTCCCAAGCTTAGTAGCTCTCCAACGTCATGAGTAACGTGTACTATAGTTGTTCCCTCTGAGTTTATTTTTCTTAGGAGGATTCTGGATTTTACTCTTAAATTTTGATCTAAGTTTGATGTGGGCTCATCAAGTAAGAGAACTTCTGGGTTTATTACTAGTGCTCTTGCTATAGCAACCCTCTGCTGCTCTCCTCCTGACATCTCATGTGGTTTTTTATTTAAGACGTGCGTTATTTCTAGCTTCTCTGCAATTTCAAGTACAGCTCTTTTTATCTCATTCTTTGGAAGACCTCTTACTCTTAGCCCATAGGCTATGTTCTCGAACCCCGTCATGTGTGGAAATAACTCGTAGCTCTGATAGACAAGAGCTATACTTCTACTCTCTGGAGGTAAGTTCGTTATATCCTTCCTGTTTAGAAGGATTCTTCCAGAGTCAGGACGTATTACTCCAGAAATGATCTCAAGAATAAGGCTCTTTCCTGCCCCTGAGGGACCATATATTATGAAATAGCTTCCATCGTTTACCTGAAACGTTATATCCTGTAGCTTAAATCCAGGGAGGCTCTTAGATACCTTCTCCAGTGCCAGCTCTCCCATATGACTTCCTCCTAATAAACAGCTTTATGGCTATTATCACTGGCACCATTATCAGTATTGAAAGCGTTGAAACGGCAAGAGCTCCAACAATTCCGCTTAAACTTAGTTCTCTAAACGCATATAGCGATATTATTGGTGGATAGGATGTTATGACTATAACTGCTCCGAATTCACTCATAGCTCTCATAAATGACGTTATGAACGCAGAGACAATATCGCTCCTTACCATTGGAAGAAGCACGTAGAGAAATGTCTTAAATGGTGTTGCACCAAGACTCCTTGAGACGTGCTCATACCTCTCTGGAACGTGATTAAATGCCTCTATCATTTGGTTTACAGCTATGGGAGCTGAAACAAAGAACATAGCAACAACAATACCTGTAAGGGTATCCGTGAGGGATATCTGCCAGAGCCCCTCCTTGCTGAACACTCCGAGCAAGAGGATTCCTGCTATGGTGTGCGGAAGCATCATAGGAACTTCTATAAATGACCTAATAACATCCCTAAACGGCAACAACTCGCGACTGTATGCATATCCAAAGGGTACTGCAAAGAAAACTCCAAGAAGTGATGAAATAAATGAGGAAATTACAGTGTAATAGAGTGCTTTCCAAAACAGAAGCCGTCTTGAGTAAGCTATCGCTTGAGAGATGTACTGCTCAATTGCAGATATCATAGGAATGAGCATTAAAACTATGAATATCTCTGAAAGTCCTATGAAGGAGGCCTTTACTGGATCCCTAGAGAATAATAGTACAACAATAAATGAGACAATAGAATACGCAAGCATTAAGTAGAGTGAGTTTCTTCCAAGAAGGGGAGAGAACAGTAATAAAATTACAAAAAGTATTATTACGTCCGTGTAGATATTTCTCCTAACCATTCCATGTCACCTTCAGCTCTAAAGTTTGGCGTTAGGACTTTAAAACCATGCGCTTTCAGTATCTCTATCCCCTTAGACGAGTACACGAACTTTATAAACTCCTTTACATATTCACTGTCCTTCCCGTACTTAGTTATCCCTATTCCATAAACTATGGTCTTTATTTTAACTACATGCTTCCCTCCAAGGAGATTTACCGTGACCCTTCTGTAATTAGTGTCAAACTTATCATCCCCGAGATTTATCTCTCCTGGAAGCTCTATGTACTTGAACCCTAAGTCCTTAGCCGTACTACGATATAAGAAGGCATAGTCCAGCTCCCTGCTCTGCAATAAGGCCTCTAAGTCGACAGACTTGTCCCTTATCGTAATTTTATTCGTGTTAACCTCTAAGTCCTCTGGTACATTGATAGTTATGCTTCCCTCATAAGTGTTCATTCGTATGTTAGTGTTGTTCTCGACAATGCTCTCAAATATGCTAGTGCCATAGTACTGACTTGCGAGTGCCATTACTGCCAGAGCCCTATAACCACATGGGTCCATGTTAGGATTTGAGAACCCTACTTTAACGTCCTCTTTCATAATGATCTCGTACCAGTTATCCTTAGTAATCTCTGAGGCATACTTGCTCTTGTCTGTATACGCAAGGACCATAGCATTTGTCACAAACTTTGAATATGCAACTACAAGACCCTTGTTATATAGATCCTCAACTAAGCTGACATCAGCAAGGGCAATTATTTGATACTCCTTTCCAAACTCTAAGACATCTCTATATATGGCGACACTGCCCTTTGCTATATAATCGATGTTAACTCCTTTCTTGCTGGAAAAGTTCTCATTGAAGTCGGTAAAGGACGGCAGAAGACTTCCTGCTGTGGCAATCTTTAGCTCAGGCTTTCCGTGAGGTAATAGCTCGTATGCTATTACGCCTATTACTATTATCACAGCTAATATAGTGAAGAGGACTACTAGCTTAGTACGCTCCATGTCAAGCACCTCGATGTTTCCATATATGCATATCGGGATATTAATGTAAGAATACGCAGTTTGGTATTAAACCTTATCTAACTTAACGTGAGAGCTGCCGGTGAGGAAACGGTGATATTATTATGACGGCGCCATATCTTGGAAGAATCAGGTATGGGTGGTGCCACAACTGTGGTGTGCCAGTACTTAGGGGGGATACATGCCCAAGATGTCATAGAAAGCTTGAGAGAATTAAGCTCTCCCCTCCTGGTGAAGTAAAGCCTGCCTTTAAGCCAGAAATAGACTGGATAGCCAGCATAATAGACAGAGACTATGGAGCAGGTGTTGGTAAAAAGTTCTTTGGAGAGGAGAAAATAGTTCTAATGAACAAGGCTCCTGGAGAGGATAGGGTAGATGAAATAATAATGAGGGGCCGGATATACGCGGTCATGAGATATGATCTCAAAAAGGATAAGTTCATGGTGCTCTTTCATCCTGTGTCCTTTAGGAGGATTCAGGGTTCTATCTTCGGTCATTATGTAGTTGCTGATCGTGGCGCAATACCAAGTATTCTAAGTGGTAAAAACCTCATGAGGCCAGGAGTGCTGGACTTCTCAGATGACATTGAGAAGGATGATTATGTAATAGTTCTCGATGAGGAGGATAATATAATAGCATCGGGAGTTGCAAAGGCAGACTCTGATGAAATATCCAAGGGAAAAGGTGTTGCTGTTAAGGTGAAGTATAGAGGCTTTGAGAGAGAACCCCCAAGACAATCCGCTAGTTGGAGAACATTTATAGAGGTGAACAAGCAGATAATAAGGGACATAGAGTCTAGATCTATTGCAGAGATTAGAAAAGTAGTTGACAAGTATCGTCTTCCTGTGGTCGTATCGTTTAGTGGTGGAAAGGACTCCCTTGTAGCATTGGCTCTTACAATAGAGGCCGGTGTACCATTTGAGACTGTTTTTCTAGATACTGGCATAGAATTTCCTCAGACAGTGGAGTACGTGGAGAGAGTGTCACGCTACTTTAATATAAAGATTACAACTGTAAGGAGCAAAGATCGCTTTTGGAAGGGCGTAGAGTACTTTGGACCACCAGGCAGGGACTACAGATGGTGTTGTAAGCTTGTTAAAACTGGGCCAATAACTAGATATTACGTGAAAGAATATCCTAACGGAGCACTAACAATAATAGGGCAGAGAAAGTACGAGTCATCGACTAGGAGACATTCTGGCAAGCTTTGGAGAAATCCCTGGACTCCCAAGCAAATTTCATTCTCTCCAATACAGGAGTGGTCTTCTCTAGAAATTTGGGCATATATAATGTATAAAGGTCTTCCAATAAATGAGCTCTACGTGAAAGGATTTTATAGGATAGGCTGTTATCTATGTCCAGCTGGAGAAGTTGGTGACTGGGAGAAGATTAAAGAGGAATATCCAGAGGGTTTTGAACGCTGGATTAACGTGCTGAGGAAATATTTTACTG
>QMTU01000089.1 GCA_003663585.1 Thermoplasmata archaeon | reverse complement strand
GCTTAACAGCATATACTTTTGATTCACTTCCAAAAAATAGAGCACTAATCTCCTTAGGATCTATCTTTGCCCTTTTAAGGGCGTTAATTGCAGCTTCGATAGCTATTGTTGTGGAGTCCTCGTCAAGCCCGGGGACGGACTTCTCAACTATTGGAAATCCTTCCCCTCTTCCCCAAACCCTTCCAATTTCCTCGTTCTTAATCCTGTACATGGGAACGTATCCACCGTACCCTATGATTCCTGTTTTCAGCATTTTCGCTCCCTCCAAGGGTTCACTAAGATAAAGTTTAATCAGTTTCACGTTATATATATTTCGATTATCATCTAATATGAATTCAAGAATGTGCGTAAGAACCTTGCTAATTATTAGATAAACGAGCATAAAATAAGGAGTATTAAGGTCAAAGGTGGTAGCCCCGCCCGGATTCGAACCGGGGTCGCGGGGTCCAGAGCCCCGCATGCTAGGCCGCTACACCACGGGGCTACCTTTTTGGTGGGCCCGCCCGGATTCGAACCGGGGACCTTCGCCTCGTAAGGGCGACGTCATAACCAGGCTAGACCACGGGCCCACAAAATATCCCAAAGCATCAGTAAAGTAGTAATAAAGGGAAGGTTCATAAGCTTTATTATAGGGGCAGAAACTTTGTAAGTTTCATTGTGTATCATTGCGTGGGCGTGTCATGGAGAGGTTGCTCACGCCGAAGCATCCCCTAGGGCAATGGGAGGATGCTCCAAGCCCGTAGGGCATAGCCTAGATGGGAGGCTCGTGCCGTTGGGCTCGAGAGCCACTAGTGAGGTCGCTCGGATTGAGGAGTCCAGGTGGCTGAGGTGGAACTCCCACCGCGATACAAAGTGATACGTATCCATACAAAACGAAGCAGTAGGGAGAAACGGCTTACTATATTAATAAGTTACCGCTGAGAAAGCCTCGCGCTTTAGGGCAGGGAGGAAGTCAAATCACTCCCCATAAAGCTGCGTCTTATGTATATATTCATCCACGTCAATAAGCTGCCCAGCATCTAGAGCGTATATACTATCATACAGCGACTTCAAAGGTCTGAAAATATGCGAGGATATTATCATATTAAAGCCTACCTCCTTTAGATCTTTGACTAAGCTTGTTATTTCCTCATAGCTTTTTAGGTCAATGCCTGAAAAGGGCTCATCTAATATTACGAGCTCAGGCTCTCCAGCCAGAGCTGAGGCTATGGATAACCTTCTGAGCATTCCTGCAGAATACGTATATATTCTCCTCTCCCAGAACTTCTCTATGCCAAGCACCTTACGTACGGATCCTCCTCTCATATTTGCGAGAATTTCTATAAACTCCTTTCCCGTATACCACCACGGCATCCTTGGCGGATCAAAGGACACTCCAATTTTTGTAATGATTTTTTCGCGCTTCCTCCACGGATCCTCATTGAATACCCTTATAAAACCTCCTGACGGCTTAACAAATCCAGATATTATTTTTAACAACGTGCTCTTCCCTGAGCCGTTTGGACCTATTATTAGAGTAAGGCCTTCACCAATCTCCAAGGAGACATTTCTTAGTGCATATATGTGCTGATATTTCTTTGTTAGCTCATGAGCTTTCACAATCATAAGATCTCCCTCTTAATAATGCCATGTGCTACTACTGCTAAAAGGACAAGGATCAAACAGATTATAATGTTCCAATTCGTGAATCCAATGTCTATCACCTTAAATATGACGCTTCCTTCCCTCACAAAAACAAACGTGTAGGGTCCAGGGCCAAGAACTATTTCTTTCTCCCATGGGGATCCTATACTAGTATTTCCCCCTAACTGGTAGTACTTGTAGAACATGCCCACGCCAATCCCATGAGTTATCAAAATTCTCCCAATGAATGGAAACATAATCCCTCGCTCATCGCTTCCCTTCCCCTGGATAATGAATCCACTGGAGTAATTAAATGATCTCTCAATATTATATTGTTCTAGGGAAATTAAGATTAATCCAACGATTATTCCAATAAGCATCCAATACAGCACCTTCTTCATAGGATGTCCCTCCATTCAACACACAACAGGTCGAATACCAATAAGAGCATTGAAACACTAAGGAGGACTATGGGCCCCTTAATATCTACTGTAGCCAATATTAAGACCGCCGGATAGATACTATTAAGTATGGGCTTCAGGACGTAGATCCTCGGCATGCTCAATAGGTACGTAAGCGCATCAACAACTGCATGAACTCTGACAAAGAGGATATAGGATAAGAACACGGATAAAATAAGAGATACCCCTAGAGAGCGAGTTAAAATAGCTAATGTCATTCCCATTGCGTAGCTTGGTATAAATGCAAGTAAAATAGTCAGCATGTATATCAGCGTGAAGAGGACAATAGTTAAGGGTTTCTCAAGCGACATTTCAGGATATGCTATTAGGAATGAGAGAAAGCCTACTATCGTCGAGAGTATTACTATGAGGACAGTATCGAATAATATTACTCTTAACAGAATACGATACCTCTTATTTCTAACTGAGAACAAAAGGACTACCTCATTGGACTCATACACATACGCAAAAGAGGCCCCTAAAGACGCAAAAAGTTGGAGAATTATTATGGAAACGTCAGAAATTTGAAAGACTAACTCATAGAACTGCGAGGGAAATACTGACGGCCATAAGTAGACTCTGTAGCCCAGCACTATTTTCCTGTGGCACTCGTACAACATAAATAGAACTATGACTAGAATAATTACCCTTCTCAGGATAGAGTTGTCGAGAACTCTAATAAGCACATTAGACTCTCGAGAACGTTTCTTAGACATTATCTACACCTTTCGCCTTTTGCTCACGAACACATCTAAGGCCACTACGCTTGAGACTATGACTACACCTAATGTTACGACTAAGGCCGATGGACCTTTCGGAAGAGACCCCTCTGAACCCCCTAAAGAGAAAACATCCACATTGGTGTTATAAAGGACTATACCAGGAAAAATCAGCCTTTCAGACGAGAGCGCTCCCTTAGTAAAATTCTTTATAATTTCTTCATCTCGAAAATCATCAAAACCCCAGAACCCAGTAATAGTGCTGGTCTTGTTCTTAAAGATCATACAATCTTTTCTGACATATCTAATGCCTACACAAAGTCCGTATTTAGTTTCATAGTAAAATATCTCTGCAGGGTCTCCAATATCCCACAAGCCAGTCTTCTTCTCGTGATAGGCTGTAACAAGCAGGATTATTGGCGGGGGTATTGTTGAATTGTACGTGACGATCTTCTCATTAGTGAATATATAATACCCAGCACCTTTAGTCTGTAGGAACGCTATCTGTGGATGATAAGTGGTTATGTTCAGAGGATAATTGCGGAATTTAGGAGGAATTCTCCTCTTTATTAAGTTTATATTGTTTAACTCATCATGTGTTAGCCAAAAGGGCCAGTACCCCAAAAATTCTCCTGTGTCTAAGAGATAACAGCTCGCATTATGCTTGTCTATAAGGTAGACAGCCTTGAACGTTATCTTCACATTATTAAAGATTTTGAATTCATTCTCATTACTGTAGTTGTATACAAACACTGTAGCATTAATGAAGCTTATCGAGAAATTCACTACCCAGTATGGGTCTTTAAAATCGATAATACGCCACTCAACAGATATGTAATGGCTCTTTTTAAGCTCAGGAGTGGGGCCCTTGCTGTCGATACATAGGCCTAGGCCTTTGCTGAAGTCTTTAAGGAATCCTTGATATACGCCTCGTGCAATGTACACAGCATAGGCTCCCACAAAAGGAAACTTGTCTAAGGGTGCATTCTCGGCATAAGCTGACCTACCAACTGAAATGGATGAAAAAATCAATAAAAACGCGAATAAAAGGGATAAAGCTTTTAGAGGTCTAAAAGCTGTATTCCCTCCCTTTAAAGGAAAAACCCTAAGGAATCTTCGCATATACAACATCCTCATAGTACTCATTACTCTCTAAGACATATCCTTTTCCTTGCGCATACGCGTATGGAACGTTATATTTAGGGTTACCATTTATATCAGTGGGATAAACTTCTTTCCACTTCCATCCTGCGGGTCCAAATCCATAATCCCAGCGCGTGAGCACTCCTTGATACACGTTTAAGTAGCCACCGACCCATACGCTTATGGGGCTCACACAGCTAACATCTTCATCGTATACGTACTTCTCACTAGGGACTCCCCCTACTTCTAGAATGTTGTTCTCTCCTGCAGCTCCAGTATTTAAAGCCTGAGCCGCAACTATGAGACCACAGCACCCAAAAAGCAACAGGAGAGAAAATATAAAGCCTCTAAGAGAGCAGGTATTTTTAAACGTACTTACACCCCCAAGCACACTATTTGCTATTTTAGTTTATGCTTCTAATACTTTTTATTTTTAAACACCAAAGGTAATCAATAATTGAAAAGTTTCGCAATATTTATCGAGGCGTTATAATCCCTATCAGCCTCGAAACCACATTTTGGACACCTAAACATCCTATCATCTTTGAAAGTCCTAACATAGCAACCGCAGTTTGAGCATACTCACGCCCTATATATAAAGTTTTTAAATACTTTTCGCCTACATTATGG
>QMTU01000088.1 GCA_003663585.1 Thermoplasmata archaeon | reverse complement strand
TCCAAAACATCCTCTTTTATTCTCTCTGCAGTTCTTAAAACAATCTCTCGCTCGTTTTGTAGTGTAATAAGCTCATCTCTTAACTTTTTCACATCCTCTCTCAAGCTAATAAGCCTTCCGCTAAGTGATCCTACAAGTTCTCTGAGCTTATTTGTCTCTGACTCAAGGGCATTGTACTCATGTTTTCTCTCATCAATAGCATTACGCAGAGCGTCAATAATTCGTTCAAGACCCTCGGATGGTTTTATATTTAGATTACTGACCTCCCTTATCCTCTCAATAACGTTGCCCAGTTCTTTTTCAATTCCTGAGATCTCTGCCTCTAAGGCTCTTACCCTTCTAATGCTCTCCTCGTAGTCCTTCTTATGCTCCTCCACATACGTCTTAAGGTTTAGATAGTCAAGATAATCCCTCATTATGCGATCATAGGCTTCTTTTATGTTTTCTAGTCCATAACTCGTCAATTGGTTTTCTATTTTACGAAGCTCCTCTTGGGTTATCTCAAGCCTTTCCCTAAGCATGCTTGCCTTTTTCTCGTAGTCCTCGAGACTCTTTGATGTGCTCTCAACTCTCTCCTCAATGTCTTTTATTTGTTCCTTGATTTCCATTATCCTTTCTAGAGAGTCTACAGCCCTCTTATACTCGCTGATATTCTTCGCTATGGAAGCATTGCTTATAATTACATCAACATGGCTCTCAATAGAGCTTATAAGTGTCTTAAGCTCTCCTAATGAGCTCAACATCTCCTCAAGCTGCTTAATCTTAGAGCTAAGATTCTCTCTCTCCGTGACTATCTTGTTTATTTCCTCACTAAAGCTCTCTATTATTTTTTTGACCTCATCCTTTGAGCTAAACTTTCTTTTACATACTGGGCATATAGCCTCTCCAGACTTCAGTGTTTTCTCTAGAGACCTCTTGTGGCGCTCTATTTCTATAATTCTCCCACTAAGCTTGCTAACGTTATCCTCTAACTCTCTTATTTTCCTGTTGAGCTCATCATGCTTCTTCTCTATTGCTGCCCTTATGTCCTGATACTGATCTATAATGAACTTTACGGAGATCTCTCCTATGATGTCACGAAATCTATTAGTTAGATTCTCAATTTCCTCACATTTTTTGTTTATAAATCTCATGGAGTCCTCAACAATCTTTATCCTTGTCTTTATGTCATCTACATCAGCTTTGTTAGCAAGCTTTAAGAGGTCTACGCCTAAGCTATGGGAAAGCGCCCTCAGAAGCCCCTCTAGTTGATTATACTCTTCTCTTAACGTCTTCAGCCGTCCCCTAAGGGCCTCTAATTCATTCTTCATCTCAGAGATTACCCTATCCAGACTCGATATCCTACCCCTGATCTCCGACTCCTCTCTCTGAAGTGACTCGTACTTCTCATATAATCCCTTTATGTTCACATACACCTTTTCTATGTCCCGTCTCTTGTACTCCTCAACTCGCTTAAGAGCGTCCTCATAAGCTCTTATGTTCTTTTTGTATCCATCTAATAGTTCCCTTGATTTTATGAGATCTGATGCAGTGTTCATTGCTGTGTTAAGCATTTCAATGGCCTCTTTTAATTTATTAAGTAATTTCTCGTTCTCATGAAGCTGTTTTTTCTTAATTTCCAGCTCCTTCTCAAGAGATCTGATTTCTATCTGCTTTTCTCTAATTTCCTTGTTCTTCTGATTGATTGCTCCATCTATCTCCTTAGCAACTCCATCTATCTTGTTAATGAGATATGATAGGTTTCTTGTTGCGTTCATGTACTTGTTTACCTCTAAGTATTCAAGTATTACTTCAGAGAGTCTCTCCTTGTCCTCTAAAATCCTCTTTATCTCTCCTTGCTTTACATATACTGAGTTCGCAAATATCTTGTGATTTATTCCGAGGAGCTCACTTAGCTCCCTGCCGGCGGCCTCAGTGGCAATTATTTTCCTCTTTGTTCCGTTCTCAATTACAGTCAAACTTGTCTTTGTGGACATTCCCCTAAAGAGCATCCTCTCTACTTGACAGCTTACAGTGCTGCCATTATCCCTAATTATGTCAAACTCCAGAAGAACTCTTGCGCTAGGCCTTCCATGTCTTATAAGGTCATCCCTTGTAACTCCTACAAGATCTGAGATCTTTGCTCCTGGAAAAAGCGCGACAAAGATTGCATAAAGAACAGAGGTCTTACCAGAGCCATTTCTACCGCTAAGAATGTTTATGCCATCTTTAAACTCTATTTTTGTGTCCTTATGGCTTCTAAAGTCCTTTAACTCAATTCTTTTCAACAGAATTTTCACCGATCATCACCTGAGAGATAGTGGTTGCCCGCGCCTTATACTTGAGCAATAACGGAAACTTTGGCAACGGGCGCGGGCTTCCTCCTCTCGCGCCTCATTATAATCAGCGCGTCATTGGAGGCGACATTGACCGCCACCACGGGGGCGGCCTTACGGGGGATGAGCACGATCCTCCCGCCTCTGATGGCTATCTCGCCGTCATGGAGGCGGTCTTACTATTCACATTTCTCTAGGGATTTTTGAATGTTTCCATGGTCGCTGAAGATGTTGTGCTTATTTGACGAAATAGTCCATAAGGGTTCTCGGCTTCCTTGTAGGACCCTTAACTTTTTCCTCTATTTTCTCCTTTTTAGTCTCCTTCTCAGACTTCTTCTCCTCGTCATCTAACGGTATAGGAGCGTACTTGAATAAGTACTTTGCAAGGATCCTAAAGGTTTTCTCAGCCTCTTCAGAGTTCTCTGTGATAATATCAAGTGCTGCCCTCAACGCCCTTATAAAAGCGTCAGCATCATCATCTATTCTTGCTTCTGACTTTAACCCTATGCTCTCAATGACGTCTAGATAGTACGTGTACTTATCCCCAAATACTGATCTCAATATCTCATTCATATCCATTGATTCCCTCGATGAGTCGTCCACCTGAACACTCCCGCTCCCCGAGTACTCGATCTTCACGCTAGGATACGCACCCTCTTCGCGGATAATCTCCCTTAGAAGGATATCATCTATTATCCTGTCCCCTGGAGATGTCATCTCCACAAGAACTCCTGGAGTACTTTCCACGATACTTTCTGAGTCGTCAGAAAACTCCTCCTCAGCCCTTCTAAGCATAGCTAAAGCCTTTTTTGTTGTTACTCTAACTCGAGCATATGGATCATCATTAGAGTTCAAGGCTATTTTTACTCTGATACTGGACATCGACTTTAGCCTTATTCTTCTGATTGCATTATTCTCCATATCATATAGGACAAAGCCCTTATCCCAACACTTGTTCTTGATGAGTTCTCCATCATTAGTTAGCGTGTAGTCAAATTCGCCGGCATCCCTAAACGTTATGCTTCCAGGGTATACGACATACGCACCTTCATAGGTTCCCGCAGTGTACTGATGAATGTGCCCGAGGGCATAGTAATCGAAGCCTTTTGGGAGATACCTGATTTCTATGGCCTGTTCGTTCAAGTACCTTATAAACTCCGTACTAACAATGCCCTCAATGGTTTGGTGTGCCATAAACACCTTTCTCGTAGTCCCGTAGTCAATCCTAGAAAAAAGCCTGAGGAATTCGTAGAACTTGTAAGAATCTGAGATTCGATTGTTCACTGGCTTATACTGAACCCCAACAAAGGCTACGTCTCCTATGATTACGTACTTTTCAACAATGCCAATAGCTCCTGGAATTTCCTTCAGGACTATATCAAGATCTATATCCCCATAGGTCTTTTTGACGTTTCTCTTAAAGGCCTCTATAGAGCGTCTCATGGCGTTCAGATTAACTACATTTGAGGCCAAGTACTCAGTCCTTATGATCAGGTTACTCCTCTCAAGGAGCCTAAGGGGGCTTTCAACATCCTTAATGTCAGGAAGATTTATCGGCTTTAGCTTATCGTGATTTCCCTCAATCCCTACTACGGGGACTCCTTTATCCCATGCCTTGGAGAGGGACTCCATAGCAGTGTATATATCTGCTGAACTAACATTCCCGAACTCTCTCTCAAAGAGGTCTCCTGAAATTATTAAAACGTCTGGATTTAAGCTTAAGGCTTTATCAATTGCCCTCTTAAATGCATTCCTTGTAGAAACATTTACCGCCATTCCAATTTCGCTATGGGCTTTTATTGTAACCCCAAGATGTACATCCGCCATGTGGATTATTCTCAAGGCATTTACACCTCTCTTTACAGTTACATGGGAAGATCTCCAGCATCTATTACTGAGTTGTTCCTATTTCTTATAGGTGACCACTCCCTGATAAAGTCCACATCTCTTCCTCCATAGGAAACTCCCTCGTAGAGCCTCGTGAAGTCCTCCACCTTTACGGTTACCGGCACCCCAGCTGGAACAGCGTATCCCACGATTAAGGCCTCCCCAACGTCAAGGCTCGTAAGGGAATCAGCAATATCATCTGTTATCATCTCACTTGAGTTCTTCACCCTCCTCCTGTCCTGTTCCTCAATGAGCCTTAATATTATAAACGTGTTACACTGGCTTACAACGTCCTCCTCAAGCCTCTTTGGCCTCTGGCTTACTATGCCTAGAGATATTCCAAACTTCCTACCTTCCCTGGCTATACGAGAGAGCCAGTAGGCGCTTTCCTCCGCTTTCTTT
>QMTU01000087.1 GCA_003663585.1 Thermoplasmata archaeon | reverse complement strand
GTATACAGGAATCTCTCTGTCTACTAGCGGAGCGATTACCCTCCTCTCTATAAGATCCTTGCCCATAATCTTTCCTTCTACTTTAAGCTCTTTTCCTGTCTGAAACTCTATCTTCCTTTTTCCTTCCTCACTTATTATCCACCTTTCATCTCCCATGTTAACTATTAGGTACTCGACGTCAGGATTTACCCACATGTTCGTGACTCCAAATATGGTCTCAGGTCTAAGGGTTGCTGCAGGGTAAACTAAGGACTTGTCTTCTAAGTCTCTGAACTTTATTATCAGGAAGTCAAGAATTTCGGCATTTCCACCTCTAGATATGTCTGTTTCTGATGGATCAACAGCTACAGGACCACATCTTGGACAGTAGGGCGCATAGTGTTGCTTTTTCACAAGGAGGTTCTTCTCATGGAGCTTTCGGAACTGCCACTGAATAAAGCGCTGGTATCCAAGGTCAATACTACATAGCGTATATCTAAAGTCTATTGAAAACCCGAATTTCTTCCACTCATCTATATATATGTCTCTAAAGAAGTTGACGACCTCATAGGGATCCTTTAGCTTCTCTATTATCTCATCTGGGACTCCATTTTCCTTAAGCATGGCAATTGTTGCTGGATCCCCCCTCTCTATCTTCCTAGCAAAGCCAACTGATGGTAAACCTGATGCATGAAATCCTGCAGGAAATAGGACGTTATATCCCCTCATTCTCATGTATCTTGCTATAACGTCTGCATACGTATAACCTCTCATGTGTCCAACATGAAGGTACCCGGATATCCCAGGATACGCAAATATTATGAAGAACTTCTTTTTTCTGTCAATAGGATCTGCTTTGAACGCTCCTGCCTCCTCCCAGCGCTTTTGCCACTTCTTCTCCACCTCAACGAAGTTATACTCGGCAGTGTTCTTATCCATATTATCTTACCTCCGTATCTCGTTGAACATAAACCTCAGAAATCTGACAAAAGCCTTAAAGCTAAAGAGTCTTTTTAGATCGTGAATTAGCCTTCTATAATATGAAAGGTGGTACTTCACGTACCTCTCCTGGGTTTTAATAACCTTTAACCTAGCTTCCCACTTCTCCATTTCCTCTGAAACTTTCATCAGTGACTCTTTAAATTCCTCATCCTCTCGTTTCATTGCATAAATAGATATTACGCCATGGAATAATAAATTATTCTTTAAGGAAATGTGAATACCTTCGATCGAGCTCATTATGAATAATAACAACACAGTGTTCGCTGTAAAGGCTTAAAGGTCCTAGTGAGAGCACGCCACTAGAATACCCCAACACAAGTTCCTCTTCGTCATTAGTAAGATCTACACTATCACTTATAACAAAGGCTGCGGGTAGAGATACATTGGCTGTTCTTATGTCTTCGCCATCTTCCTTAAGGTAATATATATTGAAGTTCTCGTTTGTGAGTTCTTCTAGGATGTCCTTAAGCCCTGCCCTCTTAAACATCACTCCAGGAGATGATCTCATCCAGGTATCAGCGTTATAGGAAAGTCTTTTCATTTTAAATAAAGCATTTCTTATAAGAGCGCCTGTGCTTCTCTCGTCAGGGTTTAAATATCTAACAGTATCTCCTAAAACCTTTATCGCCACAGGCGGGTTTGGAGGCCCTAAGAGCACACCATATACAACAGTATCTCTTCTTATCCCATGACTTGTGAGAAGAGAGGAGACTATGAATCTGCAAAATATGTCCATCCTTCCTCCGGAGCCTGGAAGATCCTCAAGCTTGAAGTTAGGATCTGTTCGTGCTCTATGAAGCACTATAAGAAATGCCCTCCGGTAACTCACGTTGTTACACCTTTTACGTTAGCTTAAGCTGCCTCATTAAAGCCCTTCTGAGCTTTCTGTTTCTTCCAAATGACTTATAAAAAGTTTTAAGTTGTTCGTAATACTTCAGAAGCTCTCTGACTTCATCCTCTGAGCTTCCTGAACCACGAGCTATCCTCGTAATCCTAGAACCCCTGATTATTGACGGATCCTCTCTTTCCTCCTCCGTCATAGAGTCTATTATCACCTTGAACTTCTTTAACTTCTCCTGCGTTATCTCAAGCGCACTTTCATCTATTTGAGGAACACCAAACCCAAACGGGAGGAGCTCTAGGACCCTTTTTAACGGCCCCATGTTGAGGAGAGCTTCCAGCTGTTCATACACATCATTCATTGTAATCCTGCCACTTAGAATCTTCTTAGTTAACTCCTCTGCTTTTTTCTCTGGAACTACTTCTTGTACTTTCTCAATAAGAGCCTTTATGTCTCCCATTCCAAGAAGTCTTGATATAAAAGAGTCCGGATCAAAGTGCTCAAGATCATCGACTTTTTCACCAACTCCTATGAACACTATTGGCGCTCCAGTTTTTGCTACCGCCGTGAGAGCGCCACCGCCCTTTGCTGATCCATCCATCTTGGTGACTATAACTCCCGTAATCCCTACAGCTTCATGGAATACCCTCGAGTGCTCTCCAGCTTTTTGGCCAATTGACGCATCTATAATAAGCCATACCTCATCAGGAGAGAGCTCAGATTTTATTCTCTTCATTTCCTCAATAAGATCTTCCTCTAAAGCATGTCTACCTGACGTGTCAACTATAAGCACATCTACATCCTTTAAAGCCTTTAGACCCTCTCTTATGATCTTGGTAGGATCCCTCTCAGAGGGGTTACCATAGAACTTTACATTTATGCTTTCTGCAAGCTGTTTAAGCTGCTCATAGGCAGCTGGCCTGTGAACATCTGCTTGAATGAGTCCTACCTTGAGTCCCTTCTTTTTAAAATACTTTGCTATCTTTGCTGCAGTAGTCGTCTTTCCCTGACCATACAGTCCTACGAGCATTATTCTGTACTTCTTTATCGGAAGTTCTTTCTTCTTGCCAAGTATCGCCTTAAGTTCTTCATATAAGACCTTTATAACGTGTTCTTTCTCTCCAAGCCCCCTTGGTCTCTCCTCTAGCGCCCTCTTCTCTATTCGTCTTCCAAGCTCGACTACCAATGATACTTCTACATCTGCCAAAAGAAGGGCTCTCTGAATATCCTTCACCGTCTCCCTGATGAGCTCTCTGTCGACAAATATGCTGTTCACAATTCTATTCACGCTCTTCCTTAAAGTCTCCTTTAGATTATCTAGAACCATGCCTTACACCTGGGAATCCTCTGAAGTAAAGGAACTACTTACTTATGCAGCTATTGTAGGAAGAACTCTTAATATAGTATTATATGTTTTGACGTGCTTATTTTAGGATTAACTTGTCGAAAGCTTTATATAAATGTTTATTCTTAGTAGTCAGGCCACTAGTCCCAGGCTTACTAAAAACGTTGCAACATGAAACATTTTGATATTAGATAACAGTGAGAACATTATTCGATAATGAGGCGCTGAGAATTACAGTAAAAAATATTTTATCATTATATTTTTAGATAATATGGCAGCAAACGCTAAATAGTCGGTGAATTACGATATGGACTTAAGTCATCAGAGAATAGTGAACATGTATCATGACCCTAAGAACATTCAAGGAGACCCTGTATGGGAACATAGGAAAGAGTACAAAATCATAATAGTAGACATAGCAGCCTTTTTTACATTAGAGAATCCTTGGTATTGGCTAAAAAAATATTTTGATGTAGATTTAATATCATTAGAAAGAGTTTATCGAAGAAAAACCTTTAGGAACGAATATGAGGCAATATATAGAGATATTATTAGCCTAAAGAAGAAACTTAAAAGAGATCCTGTCATTATAATTGAAGAGGCCTTTAAGGAGATACCATTTATCCTTGGGGCAGAATCTGTTGTTAGACTTCTTAATGCAACTGGAAGTATATTGGGAGTTCTCGGTGGAGCTCACGAGATGATTATTAGGAGGCTCTCTACAGAGCTTGGCTTTAACATGGACTTCTATGATTATATAAGGATTATAAGAGATGAAAAGGGCTCATATCATATTTTAGGGGATCTTCTGTACATATTAAATAACAGAGAGCATAAAATAAGAGGGCTCTACGGCAGAACTAAAATTTATGAGATGTTTAAAAATATAGTAGACGTGTACAACGTTGATCCGGCTGACATTATGATTATAGCTAGAGACAACTTTTTCAGGGACATTCTCGATAAAGTTGGCCTTTCAGTCGTCTTTAACCCAATAGGAGAGGAGTTTATTGAATACGTAAAGTCCATAGGAAGTTACATAATTACAGGTCACATGGGAGAACTCGAGAACTTCCTTAAAAACGTGCTAATTATCTAAGCTTTCCAGGATATCCTCCAAATTGGTATTTCATGGGGTCTGTCCGTCGTGAGCGTTCATGAGCGTTTGTGAATGAAGAACCTTCCATTAAGATTCACGCTCACAACGGACTTGGGAGGCATTAGCCTCAGCCCCCCTCCGGGTTCATTGGGGAGCATGTCATTGGCCTTCTCCCCGCTTGGGGTGACCCCGATCCCCGCATCCAGACGTTATATGCTCCGATAAACTGTCTATCTGCCTTTAAACCACAATTCGAGCACTCTACCTGCCCGTTTTGGGACTTCAGCCTGCTCCCACATCTCGGGCAGGTGTTGGAGGTATAGGAGGGATCAACGAGTTTTATGGGAGCGCGTTATGAGAGTTTTTGGACTATCTTCTTC
>QMTU01000086.1 GCA_003663585.1 Thermoplasmata archaeon | reverse complement strand
CCTGGGAGTAAAAGTGTTGGTGGATCCTTCTTAGGATCAAATAGTTTAAGTGGTGTCCTTCCTATGAGCCTCCATCCTCCAGGACTCTCTATTGGATAAATCCCCGTTTGTTTTCCTGCTATCCCTACAGACCCTGCTGGAACCCTTTTTCTTGGGGTCTCAAGCCTTGGAGCTGCAATTCTCTCGTCCAGTCCGCCCATATACGCGAATCCTGGTGTAAACCCAAGCATGTACACCCTATAGGTTGGCTTTGAGTGGATCTCTATGACGTCATCCTCCGTGAGTCCATTATACTCTGCAACAAATTTAAGGTCGGGCCCAAAGTCCCCTCCATAGGCTACTGGGATCTTAACCACTCTACGTTCCTTTCTCTCCCCTACTTTCGTTTCTGACACTATTTCCCTCAAAGTTTCCACGAGTCTTTCGTACTCTATTTGCAATGGGTTATAATATACGCACACCGTTCTATATGTTGGGACAACCTCTATAATTCCTTCTGTCTTTCTCTTTTCAACTCTTCTTGAAACTTCAATTACCATGTCATTTACGCGCTCGTCTATTTTTTCATCAAAGAAAATACCAATGGCCGAGTCCCCTATTGGCTTTATTTTATAGGAAGTTCCCCATCGGGAGAACCTCAATCCCTTCCTCCTCCAATCTCCTCCTTATGTACTTTACAAGCTCTACAGCCTCAGGGTTATCTCCATGAACACAGATGGTATCTGCGTGTATTTCTATCCATTCACCATCAATTGTTCTAACGCGCTCCTCCTCGACGATGTTTATAACCCTTCTGATAACTTCTTCTCTGTCGTGGATTACGGCTCCTGGAACGCTTCTAGGAACCAGTGTGCCATCTCTCCTATATGCTCTATCAGCAAACGCTTCTCTTGCGACCTTAAGTCCTACGCTCTCTGCAATTTCAACTACCTTGGATCCTGCAAGTGCCACAAAAATTAAGTTCTTATCAAAGTCTAACACTCCCTCAATGACACTATATGCAAGTTCTTCGTCGGAAACCAGAGCATTGTACAGCGCTCCATGTGGCTTTACATGTTGCATGCTCATTCCTTCAGCCTTAAGAAAGGCATATAGTGCTCCAATTTGATATAGAACGTAGTTTCTGGCCTCATCTCTTGATAGTTTCATGTATCTCCTTCCAAATCCCATTAGATCTGGATATCCCGGATGGGCTCCTACTCTAACATTATTCTCCTTTGCTATTCTTACTGTACGCCTCATGACAACGGGATCCCCAGCATGAAATCCACAGGCAACATTCGCTGACGTTATGTACTTCATGACTTCTTCGTCCATTCCAAGCTTATACCTCCCAAAACTCTCACCAAGGTCTGAGTTCAAATCTATCTTTCGTGCCAATTAAAGCACCTCCAAAGGGGCATGTATAAACATAGCTCATTAATAAGAGCTTTATAATGTGTTTTTCTTGTACTTTAAATAATGATGCTCGGTATCATTATTTAATATTCTCCCGTTGGACTTTGTTATATTTTCATATCTTTGTGGGCTCCTACATGCAGCCTAGAAGATTGATATTTTCCCTAGCATCCTGACACGTTTATGGCATTTGTTTATGTATGGGGTTTGTATTGTGAATATTTTGTATATTTTAAGGAGCATAAAACTAAAATATTAAATTTCTCAAAAGATAAAAAAAGTATACGACTAAGAGCTCAGGGGATGTGGGACACATGCCGCAGAATAAAAGTTTTATAAATGATAGAAACCTAGCAATATTGACAGTGATCCTCTGGGCACTGGTTTTCGTTGTATATGCAATAAACACCTCAGACACTACTATAGGCAACATGAGTCCGCCGTTTGCCTATTCAATAATCTGGTGGGCAATAGTTCTGATTCTTTTCGTTGTGTGGAGCATCATTGACCTAACCAGAGGTGAGCGATGATGGAAGCTTGGCAGGTTGCAACTACTATAATTATACTCTACTCGATAATAGTAATCGGAATAGGGTACCTTGCTGGGAGAGTTTTGAAGAAGTCGCTGGAGGACTTCTACGTCCTTGGAAGAAAAGGCAGTACTATAGTAACGTTTTTAGCTACAGCAGCTACCTATCATAGTGCGTTTGCATTTCTAACAAGTGTGGCTGTATTTGCAACTACAGGAGTAACGTTCTGGATTGCTGCATCTGCATGGACTGTGCTTGCAGGAATATTCATGTATCTTGCAGGTCCTAGGATATACAGGCTTGGTAAGGCTCGTGGCCATATGACTCCAGCAGATATGCTCTCTGACTACTACGACAGTAAGGCCATAGGAGTTATAACTGCCATTGTTATGGCAACGTTTATAATTGCGTACATAGTAGTTCAGGCAGTAGGCTTAGGAATTATACTTGACGTTGGGAGCAATGGACATATACCCTACGCCATAGGATCCTTAATCCTGATACTAGTTGCTGCTATATACCTAATGCTTGGTGGTCTGAGAGCAGCTTATTGGACTGATGTGCTTCAGGGAATTTGGATGTACGTAGGTATCTTTGTTGCAGCGTTTTTAATTGTGGGCAAAATAGTTCCTGGAGGATTTTCTGCCCTTATGGACTCTGTTAGAGAGGTTAAACCTTCGTTGCTTACGATGAACTGGAGTGTTGAGAAGGCCCTAGGATCAATACTCATTTATGGTCCTGGACTGATGCTTCTACAGCATCTCTGGATAAAGTACTACATAGCTAAGGACGAGAGAGTTTTGAAGACCTCTGCAGTAGGGACTGCTATATATTTAAGTACATACTACCTTGCAGCAGCTCTTATAGGACTCTCAGCTGCTGTGGCAAACGTAAAGGGTTACGGAGACATACTACAGCCAGGATTTATATCACAGCTTAAGGCAGCATACGGAAGCTCAGATGCTGTAGCTGCTGTGATGATATACAAGCTTCTGAACCCCGTTGTTGCAGGATTCCTTCTAGCTGGTGCTGCTGCAGCTGCGATGTCGACTCTTGATTCATTCATAGGATCAACGTCCATGATTCTCGTTAGGGATATCTACCAGAAGTACGTGAAGACTGACGCAAGCGAGACGCACTATGTTATTGTGAGCAGGGTACTCATGATAATATGGGCTCTCATTGGATGGGGCTTTGCTCTCATGAAGCCTGGTCTGATATTTGACATATCGTCCATAGCATGTGCAGGAGGACTTCAGTTTGTCCCATTAGTTCTGGCAGCAATAATACCGACGAAGAAGAAGTGGATAAACAAGTACGGAGCCATATCTGGTCTTGTCATTGGAAGCCTTATAGCGGCGTTCATGTCACCTCAGATAGGCAAGAAACTAGGCATATTTACGTTTGAGCACCCAGCAGTTGCAGGATTGGTAGCAGTTATAGTAAACGTCATTATAGCGCTTATCATTAGTGCCCTTACGAGACCCACAGAGAAAGAGCTTGAAGTTCATAAGGAGTACTCCACGGTATTCTCTCAGTAATCTCTTTCAGTTTATTTTTTATCTTTTCTTTTAAGAACTCCTAAAATAGGTATTTTCTCTAGCATATCATCAGTTACTCTGTCCCACAAAATCCCCTTTGGTTTTTCACGCTTTTTTATTGTTTTTAAAGTTCTTGTTGGAGTCACAATTAAATCCACTACGATATCATGTTCCTCATATGGTAGTGGCTCCTCTGATATCTGTACGTCATGGACTGTTGTTATGACAGGCGTTTTTAACGTCACCTTGCCAAGTTCAACGAGTATTCCGTACTCTAGATCCCCATATCCACCACCCTTGCCTATCCTATTTCCATAAAGGTCTACTAATACGCTACCAGTAACTATAAGGTCAACTCTTGGAATATTATTTAACGGCACTGTTCTTCCATATTTAAAGGCACCTTTTATGGTAGAAGCATAGTTATAATCTCCTCTTGGTATCCTTTTGGGATCTAATAGTAGGAACCCTTTCCTGAGCTTAGGAGTAGGCATTAGGAGAATTTTTCCTTCAAGAAGTGCTCTAAATCTAACATGCTTCTGAGGAGAGTCAGGATTTACCTTAACAACTTTGGCACTCCTCCAAATGTCTAACAAAAATAGTCTCATAGCGGCTCTGTCAGCTCCCTTGAAGTTTGGAATTCTTCCGTGAACTGGTCTTGGAAAAAGAGCTATATCTCTTTCTTCCATGAGGCTCCATATTTTCTCTCTTAATGACTGTTTAATGGATTTTATATCTCTATTGCACATTTCTGGACATCTCCTTAAGGTTGCTTTCTATTTAGTAAAGACCAAGCCAATAGCTATAACTGACCAGAGGGATACTCCTTCCACTTTACCATACACGCAACGTATCCCAGAAGTGCTACGGAGAGTCTAACAACTCCCCAAAATGAGATCTGCGTGTTAAGCATCTTTTTCAGGGAGTAATGTGACCATAAACTACCATGCTTAAGAGTCAACTGCTTTCTTCCAAATCCATTCCAAAAGGCTTGTTTCAGAAATGCCATAATGCTGTCTCTAGTTCTATGGTAAACTATGGCCTCTGGGTCATAAAATATCTCAGCACCACTTTTTACGGCTCTATAATTTAGGTCTATATCCTCTGCAGTTATAAACCATGGATCGAATCCCCCTAGAGAGAGAAATAGCTCTTTTTCATACATTAAATTATTACTTG
>QMTU01000085.1 GCA_003663585.1 Thermoplasmata archaeon | reverse complement strand
TTCATGAGATCCTGTGATATCCTCTACGGTTTGCCTTTCGATTTGTTCTCTCAGAGCATGTTCTTTGAGCAAATGTCTTTAGCTTTAGGTGTGCCTATGGGAGCTCAGACTCTCTTTGTAGCTAACTTCCATGCTTATGAGAATCAATGGAAGCGAGCATTAAAGACTATAAATGCTGCTGAAGGCTTCTACAAGGAGAGGAAAGGAACTTACATTGTAGGCGAGAGGCATGGGAAAGTCTTCAAGATTCTCTCCCAAGTTAAAGAGTGGCCCAAGAACAGGTATCTCAGAGAAGATGAACTTAAAGAATTTCTTGAATCCGACAATGATTACTGGCTAGACTACTTAAAGCTTATAGGGTTAAACAAAAATGAGTAGCAAAACAAAATTGAGTAACAAGCTAATACCTGACCATATATCTTTAGATTATGCAGCCAGGCAAAAGGAGCGCTTAGAGAAGAACTGGAGCAAATTCCCCCCGCCACTAAGAGAGCTCTTGGAGAAAGTTAAGCAATGCAGGAAATGCCCAGGGTTAGTCAAGAGCAGAGAATCATACTTATATGGAGAGCCTACATTCGGCTATGGGAATCCGGACAGCCCAGTAGTTTTAATAGCTCAAGCCCCAGGTTGGTTAGGAGCAGTTCATGAGGATACAGAAATATCTACATTCGACGGAACTTGTTTAGCCCGTGAATTAGAACCAGGAGACATGCTGCTAACTGGCTTAATATTGCAAAAATTACAAAAGAAAACTCATAAGCTTATTTCGATAAAGATGGAATCTTCAGAGCTTACATTGACAAATGATCATCCTGTTTTAACTCAGCGGGGATGGGTCATAGCAAAGAATATAAAGCAAAATGACATAGTGTATATGGTGCACGGGTGTGGTAACAGAAACAGAAAAAGCCTACTTAGCTGGATTATTGGATTGCGATGGTTGCATAACATTGCTTGCCAAATGGATTTCGACACCTGGAAACGAACACATTCGTTTGGAACCAAGAATGACAGTATTCAATACAGATTACCAAATAATAAATTGGGTAAAGCAACATTTCAAGGATTATACCTCCAGAGTCTACAAGAGAACAAGAGGAAATCGTCAACCTATGTACGAAATATGGTTCAAGTTAAGTTCAATGGACAAAATATTAGAAAGCATTTTGCCTTATCTTGTTCGAAAACAAGAAATAGCATTGGAAATGATAAAGCACGTTCGAAAACGGCGTCAATTGCACAAGACAGTATTTGGTGCTCATCACTACGACGAAGAGGATTACAAACGATACTGGAGAATCCATTCTTTGATATTAAGCAAGAAACAGTTTCGAAAGTTAGTAAAGCGAATACAGGCTCACAAAAAGTTGTCGATTTTAGCACAATATCTGGAACCTATGTTGCTAATGGAATCTTAGTGCACAACTGCGGGACCACAGGATTTGTCTTTGAGCCTTTAAGCAGAACAGGTAAAATCTATGAAGCAGTGTTGAGAGCAGCAGGTTTAAGCTTTGAGCATGTCTATACAACAAACTTGGTTAAGTGCTGCCCCAGAGGATCCGATGCTCCTACGAAGCAGCAGATAAGGAACTGCGAAGTCTACTGTCTACGCGAAATTAAATTAATAAACCCGTTTAGCATAATAGCTGTAGGCAAGCTCCCTTGGGATTTTGTAATGAGGAACAAGCTCTACAAAGATTTTCAGTGCCACCGAGTATTCCATCCAGGATACATCCTTAGAAAAGGCTTTGGTATTGACAGGTACATAAGCTCGTTTGCTGCTTTACTAAAAAGCGAGTACAAGAAGGGAGCTTCTAAGAAAGGCTTGAGGAGATGGCTATAATGCTTATAGAATCCAAGCTTGAACTGCTCAACGATTGGATACGGCGGAGAGAGTACACGAAAGGCTTGTACAAATTAGTCTGGGTTGGGCCGCCTCGAATGGTTAAGAGAAGCAAATTCGATCTCTACGCTCCGTATTTGTCCCCTCCAGATTCGATGAGGAAGCGCTTCGAAGAATTAAGAGAGAAGAATCTTAGAATAGCACCTGGAATGCGCTCTTGGGGAGAAACAGAGAAGGAGAGGTTATTAACTGCAGAATTCAAAGCTTTCAAAGACGCTTACGGCCCAGATGCAGTCTACTACAGGCGCTACTTAAGAAGATTAAAGAAAGCTCAAGAAGCAATATCAAAGATTAGGAATTGGCTAAAGAGGAAATACAATGTAATACTGATTAGCCCAGGAAGGACAGTAGCGAGGCCATCGTTAATACTAATGTCTATAATACTGAGGAAGCAGGACTTAGCTAAGCTGCTTAAGGAAGCTGGTTATTTCTTTGATAGAGACATAAAGTTTGCAGAGTACATCCAGAAGCAAGTCAAGAGAAGACCATTCAAGACTGTTTAAGGTGCTTCTATGTGGAAGCTCAAGAAAAAGAAAGGAATAGTGAGAAAGTGCAAAGTGTGCGGCAAATACTTCTTAGGAATTAAAGACATATGCCCGGAGTGCTATGAAAATGTTAAAGCCAAGGATAAGAATAAACTACAAGAAGACAGATGAACTGTGCAGGAAGTTATGGAAATACTACATGCTCTTCACTAAAGACAACTATGAGAGGAGCGACTTGATTTACTGCCCTCTGAAAGCTTACAACAGAATGATCGGTATTCCCATAAGGAAACTGCCTAATAAAGCCATAGCAACTTTCTTGGTAGGCCAAACACTACATGTACTAATACAAAATGCTTTCCCTAAAATAGAAGTTAAAGAAGAGCTTATGCCTAACTTAATAGCCAGAGTAGACATTATGTGGGATAAGCCTACAGAAATAAAGACTACAACTATGAGCATGTACACTAAAGAGCACATACCTACAAGCTATATTGAGCAGTTAGCAGCAGTCTTAGCTTTCAGAGGAGAAAGCTCAGGCTATTTAATAACCTTAGACATTCTGAACAAGACACTGTTGGTTTGGGATGTAGCATTCAAAGAGAAGCAACTCAATGAATTCAAGAGGATCCTCGAAGACCGCTACCAAAGATTACAGAAAGCTGTACAAGAGAAGTCTTTCTCTAGTTTAACACCTAAAGTTTTGGAGTGTGGTACATGCTTGTATGGAATAGAGAATTGTCCTTTATTTAGGAGGTTAAGAAATGTCAAGCCGTAAAGTTATAGAAGACTTAAAAAAGATACCTAAAATAGGGGAGAAAGCAGCGAATGCTCTGATGAAAGCAGGATTCAATGTCAAGAGGTTGTCTACAGCTAACCCAGCTGAAATAAGCAGGATTTTAGGCTGCAGCTTAAGAGAAGCTAAACTAGTTATTAACGGAGCCAGAGAGACTTTCCAAGGCTTAGTCAAGCCTCCGTTGACTGCTAACCAATACCAAGAAATATTGGACAAAGAGATAATGCTCTACAAGACTGATGTGAATGCTCTAGATGAGCTTTTAGGAGGAGGCTTCAAGAGTTCATCTACTGCTGGCTTAGCAGGCCCTCAAGCTACAGGTAAAACTCAGATATGCAATCACATGCTTGTACAAGTAACTTGTAAATACGGCAGAGACAGTGTATTCATAGAGACAGAGCTTAACACTTTCAGCAATCCCAGATTGAGGCAGATAGCTGCAGCTAGAGGATACAAGTATGATCCTTCTAAAGTCTTGGTGGTTCCAGCTAGACGCATAAGAGATGTAGGAATGCAGTTTTACCAATACGAAAAAGTCTACGAGATAGCTGAAGCTAAAGGTATGGATGTAGGAATAATAATTGTTGATAGCTTCACTGCTTTGTTCCAAAGAAAGTACACCGGAAGAGAGTTATTACCAGATAGGAAGCAAGAGCTAGGCAGGCACTTGTCTTACTTAGAGGACTTAGCTAAAGAGTGGAATGCTCTGCTCCTGTGCACTTGCCAAGTAATCGAGTGCCCTGTGTCTCCTATGGAAGCCAGAGGGATGATGAGCAGCAAAGATGTGCGTGTACAATTCGGCACAAACTACATGGTCTGGGGAGGACACATACTAAGGCATACTCTAGGAACCTGGCTAAGCTTAGTCAAAGTAGAGAAAGACATTTGGAAAGCAATACTCTTCGACAGCAGTGAAGTCCCCAGCGGCGAATGCTACTTCAGAATAACAGAGAAAGGAATAGAAGACGTAAAGAAGAAAGAGATAAAGTAGGTGCTGACATGAGCGATTACCACAGGAACACAAAGAGGTTAATTCAGATCCACGATGAAATCATAAAGCTAGGCTTCGCTGACAAGTACAATCTGGATTTCTGCTATGAAATTGCTAGAGCTTCAAGAGAATTAGGAGCTGACTATCCTAGTGATAAAGCTATAAAGCTTGCAGAGTCATGGCTCGAAGAATTCCGTAAGACAGGCAAAATCAAAGCTTTGGAAGCGGGTGAAGATGAGTAAGCCTGAGAAAAAGAAAACCGAGCAGACAGCTTGGGAATGCCCGGTATGCGGAGTGAAAGCTGTTATAATAGCTCCAGGGACACACATTTCTATGCTGCAGTGCATGAACTGCGGCTGGAGCATGAGCGTTCAGCAGTGGAACCGCTTGTCTAAAGAAGAGAAGAAGAAGTTAAGGAAGAAAAAGAAGCGCTTCAAAATATTCTGAGGGATTGTATGAGCATTATAATTGACAGTAGAGAGG
>QMTU01000084.1 GCA_003663585.1 Thermoplasmata archaeon | reverse complement strand
GTCTTAGGATCTTAGAGATTAATGGAAAGGAGAATTACCATGGGATAGCGTTCTCATACAATGGGTCAAGGGCAATAATCCTTGCTACCTTAGATGCCGTGTCTTACATCCTTCCAGAGGAAAGGGAGTCACTTGAGAGAGTTGCAGAGGGTTACTTAAGTGCTCTTTGGACAGTACTTCTGAGTGCTAAGGAGGCAATTAATGAACGTAAGATAGCCCTATACTCTCCAGCACTTCAGTATGTAGTCAACGATCTAGGAGTAAATGTGAGAAAAATATATTTAGAAGATCCTGAGCAGGCTATAACACAGGAAATTCTAAGCTCCATAAAAAGAGACTATGATAGTGGTACTTATGATCTTCTATTAGTAACAGACATAGCTTTGAAAAAAGATCCAAAGTTAGAGGACTACTTGAAGGAAAATAAAATAAAATACATAAGGATAGATGTTTTAGGAAGGTGCTCACTGGATGTGTACTCTGAGCTTGTAGGAGTACGCTATTTAAGTAACAGCACTAATGAGGACTATGTTTCATCATGTGATACATATGCCTATGCCTTCTGGGGGTCGCTTGTAATAAACTTTGTACTTTTAGGAATAGCGCTAGCACTTGTTAGAAAGATCCGAAAGGGGCTTTGAGGTATGGGCGAAATTGTGGTGAAGAACCTCACATATTATTACCCTGGCGAGGAAGTTCCTGCTTTAGAAGAGGTGACGTTTACACTTAAGAGGCCATTTTACACGATTATAATGGGTCCTAATGGGGCTGGAAAAACTACACTCATAAAGGTACTAGTTGGCCTTCTCAGGGATTATTTTGGGGAGGTAAGAGTATACGGGCATGATCCTGCAAGAGAGAGGACGGAGATATCTAAGATCGTGGGTTATGTTCCGCAGCTGATAAACGTAAACGACTTAGCTCCGATAAAGGTAAGAGAAGTTATAGAGATGGGACTAATGAGCCTGCAGAGCCCTCCTAGGATCATAACGGAGAGAGATCGAAAAAAGGTAGAGGAAATAATGGAAATGCTGAAAATACGGAAGTACGCGGATGACATGTTTACGGAGCTCTCTGGAGGACTTAGACAGAGAGTACTTCTAGCAAGAGCTCTTGTGAAATCCCCCAAGATTCTTCTTTTAGATGAGCCATTTTCAATGCTCGATTTTAACATAAAGTGTGAGATTGCAGGGCTCCTTTATGAGATACACAGGGATCTTAACATAGATGTCCTAATGGTTGCCCATGAAGTTAGCCCTTGCATACCCTACGAGCCTCAAGTAATAGTGCTCAATAGAAGGATTTACGGAATCGGAAAGGCAAGTGATGTGCTAAGGCCTGAAGTGCTCTCAAGGGCCTACCCCGGTATAACACGCATGGGAGGGCTCATGATAATAGGTGAAGATCATGCTCATCATCCTCGTTAACCTCATGATTGCTGCGCTTCTGAGCTCTTTGATGGTAGGGATTGCAAGCCCTATGATAACGTTCTCAAAGAGCCTCATGGCTGGGTTCTCCTTTATACATGGCGTCCTTGCAGGAGGCCTCTTGGCAACATATCTTTACTATGTTCTTGACCTTACAGTGCCTCCTCCCGAGGTAATAACTCTTCTCTACGTAATAGCAATAGCCTTCCTTGTTGGAGAGCTCATAGAGAGAGGATATAGCACAGATGCTGCCTCTGCAATATCTACCTCAGTGTCTGCAATGTTTTCTGTACTTTTTGCATTTTTATCTGGACCATATGCCTCTAGAGCTTGGGCAATAGTGATTGGAACGTCAGTAATAGTTGCTCCAAAGGATATCATTCTTTTGACGGTTTTCCTAGTTCTCCTAGTAATAATACAAGTCCTTTTCAAAAAGGAGTTAATGTATATTTCCTTTGACCCTGAGGGTGCTTATACACTGGGTTATGCCGTGAGGTTCTACAGATATATAATATATATTTCCATAGCTCTTGTTGTGGTTGCCCTTACGTACACCCTTGGCATAATCATAGCTCACATACTCATAGCAACTCCAGGAGCTCTCGCGCTCTCAATATCACATAAAAGATACCTACAGATATCAATATTAATAGCTCTAGTAATAAGCCTTGCAGGATACATCCTTGCGTACGTTATGGGAACACCTCCCAGCGTAGGAGTAGGGCTCATGGCTTCAGGCGTCCTAATAGCAGGAGAGCTTTTTAAGAGAAGAGGAATTAAAAGCGCCCAATAGATCAGCACTCCTCACATATATAATCGAGAACCTTCTTTAGAATCTTCAGGTACTGGGTCACGGAGCTAAAGTAGGACTCTCCCAATGGCGTTATCTTGTAAATCCTCCTTGGTGGGCTTGACGAGGTATCCCACTCGGACATAACAAGCCCTCTATGCTCCATCCTTCTGAGGTACATGTACACCATACCTGGAGGAACGCTTGTCTCGAATAGGTTCTCTACAATCTTCATGATCTCATACCCATGTACAGAGCCCTTCTCTTTAATTAACTTTAGAATTATCAGTGGTAAGTATGATCCCATGAACCCTCTTCCGCGTCCCCAACCACCTGGAACTCCCTGTGGCATTCCTCACACTCCTTGTGGGCTGAGGCCTTGCCTTTTAAGGCGGGTGGAGAGGCCACATAAAGTTTTTAAAACTTTCTCCCATTATTATGCTGAGAGTGTTCCTCTGACCGTGCTCGATAACACAAGCCAAAGGCGATGAGACCCTCGCAAGACAGGATAAGAGTCGGCTCCCCTGCGGGGAACCCGGCCCTCTAGGGCAGGAGGAAGTCAGACACCAACAGCATTTTACGTAAGATCTTCTATCATTTATCGCCTTTGGCAGGATTAAGCTCTAATAAGGGCAGCATCATCTTATACTTCTTAATAGTAAACATTGTCCTTCTACACGAAATACCTCCAGTAGTATTTTGTAATGTTCCTTTACCTTTTAAAATTTTTAAATCCATCTTAGATTTGTTTAGTTAGACAGGCTCCCTTGCACGAGAGTGCTAAATTTACGTGGCTGTTATTCCATTGTAGAGAGCCTTGTTGCCACTTATCTTACACGAAAATGGATGTGATCCCCGTGGACACCTTAAGGAGGATCTTAAAGGGCAAGGACAGTCTAATAGCGCTTATAATACTCCTTGTAATCTACGGAACCTTTCTTAGTGTTTTAGGAATAAGGACCCACGAGTACTTCTCAGGGCCAGTTGTAAGCGTTGCTGGAGAGCATGTAAGTGTGAACTTAGTGCATAGATGGGCAGCAATATATGGCTCTGGAGAGAGTGCCTGTGTAAATGTTGTATACGTAGGCTCAGGGCCCACCTCTAGAATAATTGCTAGAAGTCTGCCTGATGACTACTACAGTAGGCTTGTTAGTATCATTAAAGACAGCGTAAAGAAGAGAGCAACTCTTGGAGAGGACTACATTGAAAACAGAGATCTCGGCATTACATATAAGTTCAGCGATCTCATAAGGATGTATAGGTCAGCGCCTCGTATATTTGCAAGGTATGTCTCAGAGGCTCCAAAGGTATACGTCATGGTATCCTGGGTGACTACAGATAACCTAACAGCTAACGAGATAAAGAGGCTTTTCTTTGGAAATGTTAAGATCACACTCTCAAGATTTGAGAGTCCTACAGTATACGTTGTGTACTTCGTCTGGTATAATGGGCTTGTAGGAGTGGACTTCCTAGAGCCCTTTGGAATGCCAGATGCTTTTAACAGAGCTAACATAGTCCTTGCTGGACAGTCATTTGTAGTAAATCAGAGCTTGATAGACTTTATAACTGAGGATCTAAGTAAAGTAGATGAGTCAAAGGTGTACTCCGGGGTTATAGTACTATCAGAAGATGGATCGCTTATATTTAGAGCAGTAAGGTTAGGAGCTGTTTCGTAAATAGTTAAAGGTGCAAAATTCGATGCTTACTGTTCTTTGCAATTTTTAAATATCCTTTAGGGCTTATTTTGTTGTAGTGCAGCAGTCCTTGGCATGTGGGGTAAGACTAAGCCTGAATGAGCATAGGGTCATGAAATGCGAGAATTGTGGTCTCGAGGCAGATAGGGACATTATAGGCTCCTGGAACATCCGCCTAAGAGCCCTGAGGATGTGGAGAGCCCCGTTCTCCCAAAAGCCAGCCAATAAAGCCAGAGAAGGAAAGGTTATCCACCACATAAGTTACTTCTAACCAGAACAGTTACTAGGTAAGTTTATAACAAGGTTGTATTAGTATGCTCTAAATAGTAGTAAGTTAGTGGCGCTCTTTAATAGCTTGTGAGATTTTGGCACTCAGACTTTTTGATATCAAATCTCAGAGAGTGAGCCTAATGTTTTTTTACACTTGTAGCACCCAAATAAGGGTAGTGATCAAGCATGGTGAACGCTTGATAGTCATTATACGCATATACATGAATCGCGATAGATCATCAGCATAGCTGTTCAACAGCTATTGTGTATACACTTGTTAATTGAGTATACAACAAAAGAGCCCTAAGAGTTATTTGTGAAAGGCGGAGGATGGGTAAATGACCCCTGAAAACTATATTGTAACTATACCGATAGTACTCTTCATAGTGGCATCACTAGCTATAGTTCTTAAAAAAGAGACCTCTGTAAAAGTATCTAGCATTATATCGGCAATAGGTTCATCGACACTTATTCTAGTGAGTTTCATAGGGTTTATGCATGAT
>QMTU01000083.1 GCA_003663585.1 Thermoplasmata archaeon | reverse complement strand
TAATTAATGGGTCAGTATCAGTAACTAAGGGCTGGGCATATGAAAAAATACAGAGATAGTGGCACGTACATATTAGTCCTTCAGGTATTGAGTGACACTAAAGTAAACGTTGGCAGTCTTGGCTTAATAGCTCTAGAAAGAGGATATTATTTTTACGTGGGCTCTGGAAAAGCTGGAGTAAGTAGCAGAGTGAAAAGACATTTTACTAAGAGGAAAAATATTTACTGGCATATTGATTACATAACGTCCTCTAAAAAGGTAATTCCTTTGGGGTACTTTTACATACCTCTTATAATAGAAGAGTTGCTGGCAATAGAACTCTCAAGGAGATTAAAATTCATTAATGGGTTTGGATCAAGTGATTCTAGAGCACAATCTCATCTATTTTACTGTAAAGACTTTAAGGATGGCCTCTTAGCTATAAAACGGACTTTGTACTCAATATTTAAAAAGCTCCATAGGAGGTGATTTTTGTGAACATTTCAAAGGGTTTTAAAGAGGACCTGGAAAATGCTCTTGCATGCGTAGAAAACGCCATAGATGCCGTTGAGTATAAAGATCTATATGAGGCGTACACATCAATCCTTGAGGCTATGGCATTTATAGCGCCCCACATCTGTGAAAACAAGGCTCTGAAGGATGCATTTGACTACTTATATAGGGCATGGAGAGAGGCCTACAAGTCCATGGACTTAGAACAGGTGATAAATACCATTGTAGGGAACGTCATGAACGCTATGGGTATTTTAAGGAAGACGTTAGGTGATGCAGTAGAACCATAAGATACACTGGATGTAATAAGTCCTCCTTGGACAAACTTTTATTAACGGGATATATCCCTTTTACGTCCAACTTTTAATTTGCGGATGTAAATCACGTTAGAAAGACATAAAACCTGTTTTGTTCTAGTTTTTCATCACCCTCAAAATTCCTGAGCTGAATCGTTGCACACTTCTGCGTCATATGTGCAGAAAATTTCAAATATCTATCCTCTAGTGCAGGAGGTGCCATCATGAACATAGCGTCTCGAGTGAAGTACGTGGTTAAGAGGGATGGCTCTCTGGCAAGCTTTGATGTGATGAGGATATACAACGCAGTGAAGGCTGCAATGGTCGAGGTAGGCCAGTACGATAGGAAAAAGCTTGAAAAGGTTGTTAGATATGTTGTAAGGGTTCTAAATGAGAAGTATGGGGACTTAGATACATATCCACATGTTGAGGAGATACAGGATATTGTTGAGCTTGCCCTCATGAAAAACGACTTATACGATGTTGCCAAGGCATATATCGTGTATAGAAAGGAGAGAGAACGCATAAGGAAGGAAAAGATGAAAATTCTAGGTAAGGATCGCATTGATGAGGTCGATAAAGCGTTCTCACTTAACGCAATTAGACTTCTTGCTGCAAGATATCTGTTAAAGGACGAAAATGGACGTATTGTTGAAAGTCCTAAGGAGATGTTTAAAAGGGTTGCCGCTCTTGTAGTAATTCCTGACATATTATACGACGAGAGGGTGTTTGATAGGGAGGGAAGACAAAAAGTACATCCTCACGAGGATTTTAACCCATTAGAGTACGAAGGAAAGCTAGGGCTTGGTAGATCAAAAGATGGATTTGAGTTCTCCTGGAACAGATATCACTTAGAGAGGATGAAGTGCTTATACGATGAGCTAAATAACCAGGGAAAAATGAAGCTTCCCTGGAGCAAGCTTCTAGAGATGCTTCTTAAAGGAGAATTTGAAGACTATGTCACAAACGCTAGGGAGTACTATGACATAATGGTCTCAAAGAAGTTCATGCCTAATTCCCCAACACTATTTAACGCGGGAACAAGACTTGGACAGCTGTCTGCATGTTTTGTCCTTGACATAGATGACGACATGGAAAGCATAATGAAAGCAGCACATGACGCTGCAATAATATTCAAGAGTGGAGGAGGCATTGGAATAAACTACTCAAAATTAAGGCCTGAGGGGGACGTCGTAGCATCCACAGGGGGAATAGCCTCTGGGCCAATATCATTTATGAAGTTAATAGACGCCGTCACTGACGTCATAAAGCAGGGAGGGCGCAGAAGAGGAGCCTGTATGGGCATCCTTGAAATCTGGCATCCAGACATAGAGAAGTTCATAACAGCAAAGGCCAGCGAGGGAGTACTAACAAATCATAACATCAGCGTCATGATAGACGAGAAGTTCTGGAGGCATCTAAAGGAAAACAAAGATTATCCTCTTGTGAATCCAAGAAATGGAAAAGTATGGAAGTATATAAAGCCTAGGGACCTCTTTAGAATGATTGCAGAGATGGCCTGGCGTACTGGAGATCCTGGAGTCCTGTTTAAAGACAACATAAACAAGTACAACGTTCTCATAACTGCTAAGGGAGAGATAAATGCGACAAATCCATGTGGCGAAGAGCCATTATATCCTTACGAGAGCTGTAACTTGGGCAGCATAAACTTGTATGCATTTGTTAAGTTTAGGGAGGATGGAGGAGCATACTTTGATTGGGAGGAGTATCATAGGACAATAAAGCTGGCATATCGCTTCCTCGATAACATAATAGATGTGAATAGGTTCCCACTTAAGGAGATTGAAGAGAGCACAAAGGCCTCAAGAAAAGTGGGATTAGGACTCATGGGGCTCGCTGATACACTATACGCGCTTAGGATACCCTATAACAGTGAAGAAGGATTTGAGTTCATGAGAAAAGTTGCGGAGCACCTCACGTTTTATGCTATGAAGGAGAGTGTAGAGAGAGCAAAGTTGCGTGGAGTGTTTCCGCTGTATGATAGAAGCAGGTATCCAGAGGGAAGTATGCCCGTAGCGGGGTACTATAGAAGGGACTTGTGGACGCTTCCGTGGGATGAACTTGCTGAGGAGATAAGAAAGCATGGGATAAGGAATGCTGAGGTTACTACGATAGCCCCTACGGGATCCATATCAATGTTAGTAGATGTTTCCTCAGGAATTGAACCTCAGTTTGCCCTCGTATACGAAAAGAGAGTTACTGTCGGCTCATTCTTCTACGTTGATGGAGAGTTTGAAAGAACTCTTAAGATGCTTGGTCTGTACAGCGATAGGCTTCTAAAGAAAATTGCTGAAAATGGTGGAAGTGCACAGGGCATTGAGGAAATACCTGAAGATCTTCAGAGAGTGTTTGTAGTAGCTTATGACATTCCATGGTGGGATCACGTGAGGGCACAAGCTGAAATACAACAGTGGATATGCTCAGCAGTAAGCAAGACGATAAACATGCCTTCATGGGTCTCTGTGGAGGACGTTGAAAAGGCCTACGTATTTGCTCATGAGCTTGGGTGTAAGGGCATTACAGTATATCGTGATGGATCAAAGGGCGTGCAAGTACTGATAACCCCTACACAGCGTAGGAAGAGATATCTAAGGAAAATAGAAAATAGAACACTTGAGATAATGAGATCGATGGGAATAGATGTTGAGAGCTTAGACAAGTTGTCAGAGGAGAAAGAAGTTGAGAACGGTATTAAAGGAGCTCCCTATGTAGAGCTCACAGTAGAGGATAATAATCACGTGGGGAATAAGAGGTTAGAGAAGTGCCCAGTGTGTGGGAGCAAGCTCCTTATATACGAAGAAGGCTGTGTGAGATGCCCTGAGTGCGGCTGGTCCGCGTGTTTATAAAACAGCTAGTTGCAAAGCACATCTTTAGGGTAAGACATCTCTCATAGTTTATCTTCCTACTTCTCATTTCTGGAAATCAGTGCATAAAACTATAAATATCACGTCATAGAAACTCAGTTATGTCTTCATACTTTGCATTTTTCCTAAAGTTGATGGTGTTTACAATGAATGCTCAGCTGTCTACGATTATAGACATTGCCAGGGCATTTACTGTGTCATTAATGCTTTCATATGCAGCATATCAGGATATAAAAGTACGAAGAGTTACAAATAAAGTGTGGATGGTCTTTGCACCTATTGCAATTGTTCTTCTCACGGCAGAGATTGTATTCTCTAATATTGAGAGATATGCCATAATGCTTATGTTAATAAACATAGTAATGGGATTCATAGTGGCTTTTGCAGCATTTTATCTTGGAATACTTGGTGGAGCAGACGCGAAGGCAATAATGATACTCTCAGTACTAGTTCCTAGATGGCCTGTGTACACGATGAACCCCCTAGAAGTCATGCCTCCAATACTTGACGCGCTTATAACAAGCGCAGTTATAGCCCTCATCTACTTTCCGATAATATTTGTATATAACCTGCTAAGAGGAGATACGGAGCTCCCGTTGGGTCTTTTAGGGATAAAAATGTGTAAAGATCAGGCAGTAAAGAGAAAGACGTATTATATACCTCTTTATAAGTTAAGCAAGGACACAGGTAAATTAGAGCTAAGAATAAGGCTGACACTTCCTCCAGAGGATGAGCTTGAGGGCATCTGGAGAGCTATAGAGAGCTCAGATATGGACGAGATATGGGTGTCTCCCGGGATACCGTTCATGGTATACCTCTTCATAGGGACAGTTATAATTATGGTATTTGGGGATGTGTTTCTGAGGTTCCTTCTAGGAGTCTTTTTGAGATAAATCAAAAAAGAGTGTCAGCGCCCGGTTTCTCCATCATCGTGAACCTCAGGGTATAGCTGGCTCATCATCCATAAACTTATTTTCTTATATCTTATATTTAACACCTCGCACAGATCGTAGTCTTTAATAT
>QMTU01000082.1 GCA_003663585.1 Thermoplasmata archaeon | reverse complement strand
TACCGTTCTGGTTATCCGCTACTTTTGGAGCGTGAGACTATCGTTGCGGCTGATCAGAACGGTAGAGCATGGCATCTTAGAAGCGCTAAAATATTCCTATATCTATCTAGAGTAGTTATGTGTATATAGGAAACTGCTAGTATTTATTTAATGAGGACTGTAAAACTACAAAGGGACCCTTGGAGGTGTGTTTCGTGGCAAAAATTACTGTCAGCTTAATTAAGGCCGATGTAGGTAGTGTTGCAGGGCACACAACAGTACATGAAAAGCTTATAGCTACTGCACAGAGGAAACTTGATGAAGCAAGAGAAGCAGGGCTAATTATAGACTTCTTTGTTACGCATGTTGGAGACGATCTTGAGCTGCTTTTAACGCACACGAAGGGTGTTGACAACGAGGAGATTCACGAGCTTGCTTGGAACACTTTTAAAGCAGCAGCTGATGTGGCAAAGGAGCTGAAGCTATATGGCGCTGGTCAGGATCTTCTTTCGGATGCCTTCTCAGGTAATGTTCGAGGGCTAGGACCAGGAGTAGCAGAGATGGAGTTCACTCCTAGAAGATCAGAGCCTATAATAGCCATCATGATGGACAAGACAGAGCCAGGGGCGTTTAACTATCCAATATTTAAGATCTTTGCAGATCCATTTAACACAGCAGGACTTGTAATCGATCCAAAAATGCATCAAGGCTTTGTTTTCGAAATATGGGATATTATTGAGCACAGAAGAGTTTTTATGAACGTTCCTGAGGAAATGTATGATATATTAGCACTAATAGGAGCTAAGGGAAGGTTCGTGATAAAGAGGGTATACCCCAAGGAGGGATCTCCACTTCCAAAGGACGAGCCTGTCGCTGTGATAAGCACAGAAAAGCTCTTCTTTATAAAGGGAGAATACGTTGGAAAGGATGACCCTGTAGCGCTTGTCAGATCTCAATCTGGACTTCCAGCAACGGGAGAAATACTTGAGCCATTTGCATTCCCCTACTTAGTCTCAGGATGGATGCGCGGAAGCCACAATGGTCCACTTATGCCAGTATCGCTAAAGGATGCTATGTGTACTAGGTTTGATGGGCCGCCAAGAGTCTTAGCACTGGGCTTTAACTTAGCTGATGGAAAGCTTATAGGCCCTGTGGACTTCTTTGCAGATCCAGCTTATAACACGACAAGAACTATAGCAAACCTCATAGCAACTTATATGAGACTTCATGGACCTTTTGAGCCACATAGACTGCCATCTGAGGAGATGGAGTACACAACATTGCCAAAAGTTCTTGAACAGATAAAGGATAGATTTGAGTCCATAGAGTGATTTTTACTTTTTATTTATTTTTTATAGAGGCGTTACCTGCAGAACTTAAGCCTTTAGAACAGGATAGTTTACTTTTTGTCATACGGATCGTACTCATTAAAATTGTATTTATAATACTCCGGAGAGAACCTTGGTATAAAAGCAGCCTTTACAGCGTCATATGACAGATCATACCTCGTCACTACTCCTCTCGAGATAAATCCTACAATACCCTCATTCTCATTGATGTCCGTTCTTCCTGAAATCCTTTTAGCAATATCACCGAGCGTTTTTCCTTTCAGTATTTCCTCTGCCATGCTCTCTGATAACATAAATCCTTTGCTTGTTCCAAACGAGACATTCCCGTATTTGTCATACACACATGCTACCTGGTACACGATGAAGCACTTTTTTAGATACTTATGAGGAAATATTCCAGACTCTATCCCTATACCATAATCAGCCCCTATGCTCTCGAGAGCGCTTTTTGCTCTATTGTAGGCTCCAAGATATGTTTCATCTCCTATAGGCTGTTCAGGAACACCGCTATCTACCTTTACTGGCGTGATATCAAGAGATGCTCTCGGAAACAGAGCTCTGAGAAATGCTATTACAGGCTTTACCTTTGACTTATTAGTGCTCCCTATGGCGACCCTTATAGGAAACATTCTCCTCCCACTTCTATCTATTTCTCCAGCCCTTATTCTTCTGGAGCTTATAGGAAATAAATCATCAGCAAGAACGTATGATATTCTCACTATCTCTAGAGGCTTAAGCCCCATTGATATTCTTTCTCTATTTAGCTTGAGCGCTACATGATAGGTCTCTGGAGAAACTACTATTGCATCTAGCTCCTCCATGTAGAGGGCTGGACCATATCTATCATTTATGACAACTATTTCATAGCTTCTGTTAGGATAATGTTCCTTTATCCACCTTATGACGTACTTCCTGCGAATGTCTATAGGCTCTATTCCATGCCCCTTTTTAGAGGCCATATCATCAGAGGTAATACCTATTATCACATGTCTTCCTATTTTAAAGGCCTCGTTAAGAAGGGCTTCATGTCCCTTATGAAAGTTATCAAATGTGCCTCCTACGGCAACTCTACCGTAGATCTTCATAGGAAGCCCCATCCTTAGGTTTTCCTATAACCTTTATCACGTTCTGTAAGAAGTACTCCCGCGATATACCAGTTGGCAAGTACACCTCTCTACCAAAGCTCTCAAACTTCATAGAGCCCGTTATCCTTCTATATAATTCATCAGTAATTATTAGCAGGTCCCTGTCTAATACTTTCTCTATGTCCTCATCCCTGAAGTTCATGAGACTATGAAGCTCCTCATACTCTGAAATGGATATAGCATACCACCTGCGACCAAATAACTCAAACCTTATAGCCCTTCTCCTAATCTCCACTGGAAGTCTCTTTCTAGCAATTATTGGTGCCTGAGCAAGTTTTATTGCCTCTTCAACGCTCCTGGCAACCTCACAGTACAGGTACACAATGATCTCAGCTATTCTATTTACTCTATCAGGAACGCCCTTTATATCTCCCATGAGAGAGATCCTTACCCTGTCGAAATTTCCCGCCATCTTAGAGGTAAATCCCCTGAATCTCGTCCCTTTATCCACAATTCCTCCAATAACAAAGTATCTATACTCATTTAGAATGCTCTTATCAAAGTCTATGTCCCCTAATGGATCTAAGACTGCAGTCTCTCCTTTATTTAGCAGTTCATTGAACATTTCCTTAGCAATTACTCCTCTAAAGTCATATCCACCCTTTAAGAAGTCTCTTATAAACCCCTCATTTGCAGATGTTATAATATAGTGTCTTTCCGTGAGATAATCTCTAAGAAGTGCTGTGATAAGTCTCATCTGCTCTATAAGGCTCACTTTTTCATCATTTCTATGGAGATCATAGTACCTAACATCTACAACAAACCTAGGCCCTGGTATTTCATCAACGTTTATTTCCATTGAGACAATGTTATTAGTGGTTCTTTTTGTAGCTATAAGATCTGACTCCAAATCGCCTTTTGATCCCAAGATCTTTAGTCCTGCATGTTCATCAAGAGGCTTTCCATAAATGTGACCCTCTACCAGCTGCGCTCTTCTCACGATCACGTCATTTGATACTCTGTTAACGAGGCTTGTGCCCTTTACCCTGTAAGATACATAAATTGTCCTTGGCCTACCTATAACGCTTGCTAAATACTCAGCTGCAACCCTCCTCACCAAGTTAAAAGCACCTCATCTCCTAGCTTAAGCCCATATCTCTTAGCAGCGTTTCCTTCCCTTATACATATCTCTAGGAATCCTATGCTGTTCACTATTAACCCTGTTTCCCCAACTGATAGCTCTGAGAAGTATCTGACGAGCTTCACATCACCTATCCCCTTTATACTCACTGTTTTACCGTAGGAAATCTCTTTTTTAACGTCTTCATACTGTACACTAAGAGCAACGTTTCCAAACCTATCAACGTTTATCACGTGAGCTTTTATGGCTCTTCCTTCTTTTTTGTATTTAAGTATGTCTAAGGTTACAATATCGCCTCTGAACTCCTCAAACACGTCATAAACTCCCATGGAAGCATAAGCTGCCGCTGGTGCAAATATATCCCTACCGTGAAACGTATATGAGGGCTTTCTAACGAATATATTTTCAGGTATAAGGTATTTTTCAGTTATACTCTCTTCCATTAGTACTAAGCTTAGTACGCCATTGTTTGGAGCAACAAAGGAATAATTTCTAGTTTTTATCACTATAGCCTCTCTCCTAGAGCCTACACCTGGGTCAACAACTATTAAAAACGTTGTTCCCCTTGGAAAGTACTTATATGCGCCATAGAGAACATATGCTCCCGAAATTACGCTAAATGGCTCGATATTGTGCGATATATCCACTATCTTTGCGTTTGGGTTTATTGATAATATTACCCCTCGCATGGCACCAACGTAGAAGTCCTTATCCCCAAAGTCAGTTATGAGAGCTATTATGGACGCTGTATTAGTGTTCTCCTTCATATGAATCATCTCCTAATTAAGGCCATAGTAAGAACTAGAAAACAGAAATAAATGGCTATAAGTTATAATTTATTATCTATCAAAGAGATCTACGAGGTGTCACACAATGCTGCACGCTCACAAAAGCACTAAAAAAGCAATAATTCTCGTTTTATTTATCCTTGTTATGAGCATTTCCTTAGGGACTGCTTCAATATCCGCCCTACCATCTAGTGAGACCTTAGGACACATATCAAAGTTAACAATAAACTATAAGGATAAGAAGCTTGAGAACTTCACCGTTAGTGATATTAGGGTTATAGATGAGGTCACATTCTCAGATTTCGGAAAATATAGTGGTAAAAACTTTGATGGAGTATTCTGGACGTTTGCTACCACTAAGTTTTCAATAAGGTTTAAGGACTCAAGCCCCACAAGCGTTATATTGAAC
>QMTU01000081.1 GCA_003663585.1 Thermoplasmata archaeon | reverse complement strand
CGACCATATTATCTGTAGTTATTGTCATTATCATGATTACAACTACTATAGGGCCAGTTATCACGTTAGCGTTGGAGGAGAATGAGAAATATGTAACTATTGTAATTATTTCAAAGGAGGTCGACGAGAGAATAGCAAATATACTGAACACGTTCTCGAGCTCAGGACTAAAAGTAAGCGTAGTAGTTAACAGGATAAACAAGAGCATAAGCTTGGAAGAAATTCCAAAAGACGTGGAGGCAGTAGTGGGTGCATATGGAAATGCGTTCTTGCCTCTGCTCTATGACTTAGGGCTTGACAGAATAGCAAGGTCTCATATAAGTCTCTCAGCGGACTACGCTAATGAAATCATGAGCGCCACAGTGTTCTGTTCTCCTGATTTAGCGTATAACGATTTGCTGCTAAAGGATCTAGATAATATAGGATTTAAAGCTGCCCTAGTTCCAGACACAAAATACCTCCCCTCCGGACATGCGTATAGGATCCCAGGCCTTACGTCAAGGCTTATAATCCTGACAGTAAACAGAACGCTTACATCACTCCTATACACAGATAGCGTTGAGAGACTTGAGAAGGATTTAGAGAACACAATATTAGCTTATCTTGATACTGCAGATTTTGTGATACTGGCTTTAAATGTTGAAAAGCTCATGAGGTATCGTGGAAGTGCTTACCTCGACGTTATAAATGCTACAAAAAATGCCCTCTTAAAGATATCAAAGTTCTCATGGATACACGTTACAACACCTGATGAGATTGCCTCAAGAGTTCAAATAAAAGAGATTACCTTAGGAGAGTTCAAGGCGTATGACCTCAGGAACGTCTCTTTAGTCTCAACTTATAGCGAGAGTAAGATTCCAAGAAGAAAGGCATTATTCCCAGAGATATCCATGGACGGGATAACCCCCTATGACTTCATAAAGGATAATAGCCAAAAGGTTCTCTGGACACTGTACAGGGATTATGTGCCGAAGGAGATAACAAAGTACCTCCTCCTATCACAGGACAAGGATCTGACATTAAACGTGGGTAAAAAGGCCTATAAGAACTATATTAAGATAAAAGAGCTGTTAAGAGAGCACTATCATGACCTCGGAATCGCGCCGCCAGAGATAATAGCGTCTAATGCCCCATTTGATGGTAAGCCTCTGGACGTTATGCCTCCCGATGCCATGGGAGAAGTTCCAAATAGAGTACTTCTTGATGGGGCCCTAGATGAGTGGAAGTCCTACACAAAAACATCCTACGGGAACATAGCCATATACGTGTCCTATGACATTGAAGGAAACGTTTACATTGGCCTTAAGAACACAAGCAAGCTAACGTTAGTTATAGGCTACGACATGCCGCCTAGGGACGTAATGAATGCCTCATGGCTCATCAAAACGCCATCAGGAGCACTGGATGCAGGATTTGCGTATAGATACATTATAACGGTAGAGGGAAACCATGTAGAGTTCACGGACGTGAGGACGAAAAACCTTGCATATGAGCTTACATTCGGCAGGGAGAATAACACGTGGGAAATAGAGATACCCAGGTACCTCGTGGAGGACATAATCCCAAGATCAGGCTTCACGAGGGTCCTATACATAGCCCCCGTGCTAGGAGATCATGTGATGAAGCCCACGTACTTTAAGCTCGTGAACATAACGATACCGAGCATGCCAGTTATATACTGCGTTGATCCAATAGGAGATGACTTCGGACCAGGAACCTACAAGTACAGCCCAAGGGGAGCCCTTGACCTGACAATGCTCGCCTACTATCTCGCAGGAGACTTCGTGATAATAAACGTCTCATTTCTCAGCTCAAGTAAAGACGTAAGGCCAGTAGTAGACATATACTTCGACTTTGAGCCAGGGCTTGGATCCTTCCATCCCATGAACGGTTCAAACGTTGAGTTTCTGAGCACGTTCAACTGGGAAATAGCTATAAGAGCGTCAGATGATCCTAAGGCTACTTTCCTGAGAATATGGCTAGGAAACATGACGATAACGTCTAACATATATGCAGAGCTTCGAGGAACAACGCTCACAATAATAGTGCCCTCAAGATATCTCATGCTTCCAAGGAGCACGTCGTCCATAAGGGTAGCGGTCTTGGTAGGAGAGTATAACAAGTCCTCTCCGGGGTATTGGCAGAAAGTTAACGAGAGCCTAGGGGCGAGCAAGACAGCAGTATCACTTGGAATACAGCCAAACGTCGTCGACATGCTTGCTCCAAGCGTTGACATGCAGAAGAGTCTCCTGGGGAGCTATGACCCCGGGTCTAGAAAATTAGCACGAGTGACGGGATTCTCGCCAAAGGAGACTATTATAGTTAATCCAACGCCCTCTTCGACCTCTAGCCCCCCTCAGAGCCCAACGTCAGCTATAAGCCCTGGAAGTCCAGGAGGGCAAGACAGAGGATCACGCTATGGCGCTGTGATTGCAATCATCGTGATTTTAGTAGCTCTAATCTTGGTTATTGTGCTCCGTAGAAGGGCATCATAGTGGAGGTGTGCCCCATGTGGTCTGATTATGAGGACAGGACAAAAGGCTCAAGAGAGCTCTTTGAGAGAGCAAAGAGGGTGCTCCCTGGAGGAGTGTCGTACGCGATAAGATACTTTCAACCCTATCCATTTTACGCTAGGAGAGCGAAGGGAGCATATGTTTGGGACGTGGACGGGAATAGATATATAGATCTCTGGATGGAGCACGGAGCAGCAGTCCTTGGCCATAATGACGAGAGGATTATTAGCGCAGTAAAGGAACAGCTAGAGCTAGGATTACACTTTGGATGGGCAAACGAGTGGGAGATACTTTGGGCAGAGGCCGTCGCAGATTGGTTCAGAATGGACATGGTAAGGCCTACGAACAGCGGGACAGAGGCAAATATGTACGCAATAAGGCTAGCTAGGGCCTATACAGGGAGGAGAGCGATAGTAAAGGCCATAGGTGGTTGGCATGGGGGATACGATGCCCTCATGAGAGGGGTGCACTATCCGCCTGAGAGGATAGAGAGCCTGGGCATTCCAGGAGACGTCACGAGGGACACAGTCTTAATAAGGTACAACGACTTAGAAGATGCGGAGAAGAAAATCAAGGACGTACGCCCAGCAGCAGTGATCGTCGAGCCCGTGTTAGGAGCTGGAGGATGTATACCTGCAGAAAGGGAATTCCTTAAAGCTCTAAGGGAGCTCTGTGATGAGACAGGAACAGTCCTCATATTTGACGAGGTCATCACGGGATTCAGGTTCCCAAGGGGAGCATCTAACTACTTCAACGTCAGGCCGGACATTATAACGGCTGGTAAGGCAGTTGGGGGACAGTACTTCCCTGGAGCAGGGGCGATATGTGGTAAGGAGGAGATAATGGAGCTCATCAATCACGTGAAGAGGCCAAGGTATTACGAGAGAGTGTTCCACGGAGGGACGTACGTGGGAAATGCCCTAACGATGAGGGCAGGATATGAGCTCATAAGAATACTTAGAAAAGATGAAGATAAAATCTACGGAAAAATGGAGAGTTTAGGAAGGAGATTCATAAAGGGGCTTGAGGATGCGTTTTCCAATAGTAACACAGAGGCCCATGTAACGGGAGTAGGGTCAATGGTAGGGCTGCACTTCACAAGGGAACATCCAAGGGACTATGAGAGCTCTGAGAGGACAAAGGACGTGAAGATCACTAAGGAGCTGTTTTATCATATGCTTAACAGGGGCATAGCGTACTTAAGCCCTGAAAAGGCGCACTTCTTCCTCTCGTACGCGCACTCACAAGAGGACATAGATTACATTATAGAGGTCGTGGAGGAGTTTGCAAGATCTAAGAGGCAATGATTAGGAAAGGAATTTCAGCTTAGGAGGAGGGGATCTATGGGAGAAAACAGTTAATACCATCTGAGCTGCTCCTTCTTATACTCTCCCTTCCAGCATCAAGCCTTTCCATAGGACTCGGACTGGCAATAATAATAGATGAGACAATCAAGGCAGCTCGTGGATTGAATAGCCTCAACATTTTCCCTATAATCATTGGAGTATTCCTCATGCTCATTGGTTGGACGATTTTTACTCTTTAAGAGAAGCGTGGAGTAATTCAGGACTGCAGCTTTATAATCTCCTATAAAGGAGGAAGTACTCATTCAGAATTTCACAATGATAGCGTCCCTCAATGCACTTCCTGTAGATGTCCTCACTTATCATGAGTCTTAGTGAGGAGAATCCAAGGAACCTTGCAATACCACGAACGACCTCAATGGCATCCCGCAGAAAGTCCATGTCACGAGTCCATAGGTAGAGATTGGCCTCCTTCTTATTAGACCACAGGCTCTCTACTATGAATGCTGTACTAAGATCCTCTAGCATTCCCTTGAACGATATAACGGTGCCTTTCTCAACTGAGTACTTCCATAGGCTCTTGAGCCATGAGACGTACGATGTGGATGTTCTCAGAGAAATGAATCTCAGATCCCTGAGCGGATCGTAGTCTCTAGGGAATGGGGTTCTCCCTACGGGAGCATTCATGAGCATTCGATGACTTTTAATCCCAGTCTCTGCTTCTCGAGGAGGATAATCCCGTAGGGATTGGCCTTCATTAGCCCCTCATCGGCGAAAGCCTCAAAGCCTCTAACCCTTTCGGGGGAACCCCTAACGCCCCACATCCGAAGGTTCACGCCCCTCTTGGGGTATTAGCCGACCCCCGCATGCGGGGCACGTGCGGGAAGAGTTTCTCGGATTAACATAAATTACGGGGATCCCATGCCACTTCGCCTTGTACTCGAT
>QMTU01000080.1 GCA_003663585.1 Thermoplasmata archaeon | reverse complement strand
GTTTGTCACGTGGGATGACATTGCGAGATGGGTAAAAGATGTTGCAGAAAAAATTAGAAAGGATGGCTATAAGCCAGATGTCGTTGTAGCGCTTGCCAGGGGAGGCTGGATCCCTGGGAGAATTATGTGCGATCACCTCTTAGTTAAGGATTTGTACAGCATAAAGACGGAACATTGGGGCATAACAGCTACAAGAGATGGTCAAGCCAGGGTAGTACATGACGTTCCAGTGTCACTTAAGGGAAGAAAAGTTCTTGTTATGGATGACATCACAGACACCGGACAGAGCTTAAGACTTGCATATGAGCAGGTGCTTAAACATGAGCCAGCAGAGGTTAGAACAGCAGCAATGCTTCATATAACTCACGCCAAGTTTGTGCCAGATTACTACAGCGAAGAAGTGCCTGCAGAGGATTGGACATGGTTCATATTTCCGTGGAACTACTACGAAGACATGAGAAACATTACCTCCAATATACTGAAGGAAGGGCCAAGAGACCTCGGAGAGCTTAGGGAGCTGTTCAAGAGGTATCATGATCTTGACGTGAAAGACGAACAGCTTTTAGAAGTTCTTGAAATCATGGAGAAAGAAGGCTTCGTGAAAAAAGAGGGTACGAAGTGGGTACTAATAAAACCTCCATTCTAAAGATTACTTCTTTTACTTTCTTCCTCTAAAGGTTTTATATAGAGGACATCTCTCATATTCCTCTGGACAGTATCCTAGCATTTTACACCTAGGTCCTGCATGCTTGAACACTCTTGGAGCTATCCTATACACCTCCTTCAACATCATGACTGCAAGTCTCCTTATCTCCTCTTGTGCCCTGTAACAAAGCCTTAAAGAAAAGAAGTGAAGAAGCTCTCTTGCGTTCATTGTAACTATCATATTTGTCTTAGTAGCCTGGGGAAGAACATATCGGGCTTCTTCAGGATCTACCCCAAGATCTATTAGCTTTCTGTATATCTCCCAAGCACTTCTCATAGCGCTTTCAAATAGGTCTACTGCTTGATCCCCCACCTTCTTAACCCCGCTAGGGACGTACGCCATAGGCTCCTCTATGGGCACATATCTCTGACTTTGTTGCGAGTAGCTGGCAATTCTATGTCTTACAAGCTGATGAGAGTTTCCAGACCATACGCTTTTTCCTTTACGTTTTACATAAAGTCTGTGATATGGTACTACAAGACTGTAGACATTTCCCTCGTAGTGTTCAATCAGAAACTCGTGAGCTTGTATGCGTCTTTCAAAATGTTTATCGCCCGGAACTCCTGTCATTATAACATATGATTTTAGATCCTTAATTTCCTCTACAGGGATAAAAAGCCACTCATTGTAACCTAAGTCCGGAACCTTTAGCCACATCATGTGTCCAGGAGTTACAAGAAGATCCATAGCTTCATTTCTTACCCTTATCATAGGGCCCCTATAGTTCTGGATTATCTTGGCCTTGGGCTTATGCCAAATGAGCTTCATGTTATCATCTAGGCACGCTACATAATCGTCCACTGAAACGTCCTTTATAGACTTCCATCCTTCCTTGGTAAGAACCTCAGTCTCCTCGTCATAACACGTTACCCTGCTTATTCCCTCTATAGCAAACGTAAAGTTTGCATGCTCTAAAACGCTGTGATGCCCCCTTCTAATTACAGCATCTATTATACTATCTATTTCATCATCTAAAACGTTCTCTGGAAGAATTATGCTTTTACGAACAGTGGTAAGTGCAGCAGCTGCTATAATGCGCTCTGGGTCTGGAGTATATGCTATAACCTTAACTCTCATTATTTAATACCTCCAAAGCGCTATTTATAGTCCACGTACGCTGCTATACCAACATCAACAAGATGTTTTGCTATACTTCTCTTTGTCCTTAGTATATCACCAGATGACAGACTTAGAAACCTGCCCTCAAGGTCTAAAATGGGCTCATTAGTGCCAGAGGTTATATGTATTATAACAAGCTCTTCCTCCTCCCCCTTAAGGACCTGCGTATTAAACCACGATATTACATCAGAGAGCTTCTCATAGAGCTCTCTTTCAAGTTTAGTTAGGTTTAACGCGTCAGGATCCTCTCCCTCAATGACAGATCTTGTTATCTTCTTAAGCCTCTCTATTAGGAGCACCTTGAAGTTCTTGATGTAGACCTCTGCATAGCTCGCATGTGCCTTATCGTACTTGTACTCTTTTGACTCTAAAATCTTATTACAGAGCTTTGCTATCTCTACAAAGCTTTCATATTGATCATTATCAATAGGAAAAAGCTTTGAAGAATTCCTCTCCTTACTTACAGCTTCCTTTATCTCTGATATTTTTTTCTTAACTTTATTAATATCATCCATCCCAGTAACACCCTACACACTATAATAAGAAGGCAGGAGGCATAAACCTCTCTGTGTCAGAGAGCGAAGGCTCAAGTTATTATAGATACTCTCTCTTTGTAGCTCGATGCGTATCGAAGCTTCGCTAGATCCACATGTCTCGTCAGGAGAGAGGAGTTAGTGTGATCTCGTGGAATCTTACTCCCAGTCTCTGTTTTTCTATTGCCATGATCCCATAGGGATTGGCCTTCATAGGCCCTTCATCGCTTAGCTCGAGACCTCCAACCCTTTCGGGGGAACCCCAAACGCCCCACATCCGAAGGTTCACGCCCCTCTTGGGGTATTAACCGACCCCGCATGCGGGGCAAGCTCGGGATGCCTCTCCATACTAACCACAACAATTACACGCAACACTTTTATATATTTTCCATTATTTTCTACAAACTATCACAAAAACAAAAACAGTTAGAAACGGCAATTTATACGTGTTTTTGTCTTCTCAAGACAGATGTACGAATAGGAAATATTTAAGGATTTCTCACCGTGCTGTAAAGTATGATGATGCTGTTTAATTTATACAAACCACAACTTACAAGACAACTTTTAATAATTTATCAGGAGAGGATCATTACTGAGGATATGAGACGTGTGAGACCATAAATGAACACAGCTGCATATAAGGGCATTGACATTACGCCCTCACTAAGCTCTATTTCATATTCTCCGATCCTAACGCCATTTATCGCCCTCACCATTGGAGAGCTCCTATCAAAGGACTTTATTAGCACCCTTACTTCAGTTGAGGGCAGTACTACGGCATCCTCAAGTGGATTAAACTCATGTAGATCGTCAAGTGATCTTAGGCTTTTCACGTATAATCCTGTCTTTCCATGAAGGCTTGAGGGATATCTAATGAGTCTCTTCGAGTCCCCTGTCACAACCTTATCTATTTCCACTCGAAAGAGCCTTACGAGAGCCTCTACAGCTTTTCTCTTTTCTCCCCTAGGCACAGATTTAATGCTCCCTCTTACACTGCTGAGTGCCTTTAGTCCTAGGTAGTTAGCATAGGTCTCTATTGCCTTGACCTCATCCTCTGAGATTTCAACGCCTCTTTCTTTAAACCTTTTTGAGATCCAATCCCTTGTATTAGGATATTTCTTGTATGCTTCCTCAAGAAAGCTGTAAATTCTCTTTGGCCATCCAAAATCTGTATAAACCCCAGATTCAATGTGTGATATTAACATGTCAAGATCTATATCAGAGCCATACAGATAATCAGCAATCTCCTTTCTTGCACTAGCACTAAGTCTTCTAATCTCATACTCAGTAATCTTCAGATGGTATCCTCTACCACCACTAAAAGTTATCTTCAATGACCTCTCACTAAAGCCAAAGTCCTCCATAATAAAGTTCTCTATAAGATGAATCATTTCTTTTTTAGCAATCTCTAACATTTCATCGTACCTTTTGTTCCTTGCCCATGGAATGTGATCTGCATCTATATCAAACACTAAATCAGCACCAATCCATCCCTTTTCCTCCATTTTTGAAGCGCTAGGATTCACGTAGTAGGCTGTTGAATAGTAAACGCTTTTTGGAACTCTCTCTGCAAGAAGCCTTCGAAGTTCATCATAGCTTCTAACTCCAATATGTCTCACCATGGTTTCTGAGCCCTCAGAGAAGGGTATATATGCCCATTCTCTGGCCTTTAAACCTTCTATCCTCTCAGGTTTGAACCTCTCATAATACTTCCTATAGAGAACTCTTAATAAAGTCTCTGGCTTTACCACTCTCATTCAGATGCACCAGTATATTATAAGATGAAATGTTAGCTAAGAATAACCGTAGGACTTTTACCTTTTTGAAGATAATTTCTTATTGCCACTATAAACTGATTAATAAATAAATATGCACATTGAGAAATAAATATATGTACCTACTTAGAATTTCTATACCTTAGAAGCCCAGATGAATAAGCCCCTTGCGGGGGTAGCCAAGCCTGGTCAACGGCGCGGGGCTCAGGATCCCGTCCCGTAGGGGTGCCTGGGTTCGAATCCCAGCCCCCGCACCATAAAGTTTCCAAGCAGGAGGGATTGGAGACTTAGAGAATTATGATACTGATGAGCAAAGCATGTCTTACGCATGGTTACACACAATCCAACTGAGTACAGATGGATATACAAACCCTGGCGGCGATTATGGCAGGGTTTTTATAGGATTTTTAAGATATGCATTAATAATTACGTATGTTGGAGGGAGTATTAATGAAGGGCTTCCAGGATATAATCCGCCATTATATTGGTTTGTAAAGTTATTCTTTTTTGCACTTTTAAAGCAGTGGAAACTTCTTGATCCTAGTGGAATGAGCACTAATGAAGCATTGAATTTTGCATCTGAAATAGTTTGGGGCAGAAATTTTTAAATATAGCGAAGTATATCTTTTTATAGTGAAGTGTAGCGTATGAGTG
>QMTU01000079.1 GCA_003663585.1 Thermoplasmata archaeon | reverse complement strand
GTTATTAATAAACACGTTGTTTACAGAGTCTTTTACAACAACTCCAAGTCTATCAAACGTGTTTCCAGTTACAAGGATATTTTTAGCATTATTAAGTGTTAGCAGAACGCTCTGAAAAGTATTTCCTATGACCCTTATATCAAAGGAACTTGCAATGATCATGCTAGCATTATATCTAATGCTTATGAAGCTGTTATTGCTGATTTGGATTCTAGAGCTCTTCACTATCCTGAATCCACCGTAAAATGGCATTAACTCAAATTTGCACTCCTTAATATCAACTTTAATCGAGTTTTCTATATTTATGCCACTAAAAGCAAATATTTTCAAGTTTTTTATGTTAATATTCGTAGCATTCACAATTATCAGAGAATAGCATGAGCACTTAGGTGAGCTTTTGTTGGTAGATATAATATCTAAGAATGAGTGTCTTATCCCTTGAAGAACTATAGATCTTGGAGTATGTGTGTCGCTATTTACTATGATCTTTGTAAATGGAGAGACGTAGGGAATAGCATCAAAAAGGGAGGAAAATTGCTCTGGAATGTGAATGGTCTTAGTGGGCCATCCATATAGGCTAAAGGAGGGGTCTCCGTACATATTAAACGCGTATATGTTAGCGACTTTTTGAGAACCTAAGTGATCAAATGATGAAAGGACGTTATAAAGGGCTATACCTACACGTCTTGTCTTTGCGATCTCTAATAAGAACTTATATCCTATATCAAATTGGCTTGGAAACGTGCTGGGAGACCACTCTCCTGCCCTGTACCAGATGTCCCTAGTAGCCCCTATGGTAACTAGAGCGCGTTTTAGTAGGACATACTGTATGTTCTGATAGTCCTCAGGATAACCACCACTACATGACGCGAGAAATAAAACGGTAGGCTTTGGTCTGAGGTATTTTTCTACAATACTTAGGTTTACTATTGGATCTATGCAAATTTCGTTACTCTCAGGGATGTCGTCTCCATCATCCCAACTCCATATTCTTCTGTAAATGCCATAGGAATTTCCATGTCCTGATATAAGTACTACTCCATATCCTTTGTTCCACTCCTCTATGAAATTCTCGTATGTGAGGTTAAAATTATAAAAAGCTGTCAGCTTGGAGATTGGTCTAATTCCCTCCATTTCGTACATGCCACTGACGTTTAGGTATTTCTGTATATCCTTTGTGTATAAGAGATCTGCCATTTCATGACCATCTGTTCTTTCTATAATCCTATGCTCCTCATACTTATAGTTTAACACGCTGAGAACAAGGAGAAGACTTCTTGGAGGAGACTCTTTTTTCATGAGCCTACCAAGTAGATCATCCAACGTCCTGGTGTTATTGTTATAAACGGGAATTCTGCCTACATATACGTCGGGCTTAAAGTCAATACTTCCATCTCCTAGGTCATCTGGATACTCCCCACAGAGGCCATCACCATCCAAATCACACGATCCTGTTAGATCTGCATAGAAAAAGTCTGTTGGGACTCCTAATGCTGAGTTCTTATAGGGAAATGTCATGATCATTGGAACGTCTCCATAGGTGTCATTAGGATCTCTAGGATCATCAGGATCAGGATTTCCTATAAGAAGTACGTACATTATGTTGAGCTCCTTGTAGTGGTTCTTTAGCCATGCTCTAATTTTTAGTGCCCTTTCTTGCCCTTTTAACTGTCCATAGTCCTTTTCGGTTATAACGTATACGTTATAGCCTACTCTACTTAAGAAATCAACGTACTTAGTAAGGTTTTTACTCTTGTGAAGGATTTCTTCTGTTGTTACTATTACATAACCCACAGCCTTTGTTCCTATAGTGTTTAATCCCTTAGTATTGGGAATTATAATAAAAACGTTTATCAGAAGGATTAATGTTAGGATTACAGTAGCCTTTGTGCTGTTCCTTTTAGGTGGTATGATCATAAGCTTCACCAAAGGAAGAGTCTTTACTGATTACACTAGTTAAAAATTGCGAATTGTCTTCTTTATTTCATCATTTTGAGCTCTATTTTTAGGATAAGGGCATTGTTAACATTATGTTATTGTCATGAAAAAGCAAAACACATTTATAGTTATTCCTCAAATAACTTATTTGTAAAGTTAGACATGTTGTTTACTCCCTGGTGTTTGAATATGAACAACACCTATAAGCGCATTTTAGCCCTAGGAATAGTATTCGTAGCGGTCTTATCAGCGGTCCTCTCGGGATGTGTTGGTGGTGGAGGCGGAGGAGCAGCTCCAACACCATCTCCTAGCCCCTCTCCTGGTGCAACGCCGACAGCATCTCCGTCTCCTAGCCCATCTCCAACCCCAGCAGCAAAGGAGTTCCACTCAATCGTTAAGACAGATATTCTACAGCCTGTGCAGGTATTCCTAGTCCTTAATTACCAACATGAGCCACTTAACAACCCAATTGTGAGAAAGGCTCTAGCATATGCAACACCATATCCTACGATAATACAGATTGTGTACAATAACCTCGTGGCTCAGAACTGGGTTGTAACTCCTAAAGGATGGCCTGGATACACGGAATATAACATTGAAAAGTACACATATGATATTAACAAGGCAAAGCAGCTTCTCCAACAGGCTGGGATTAATCCCGCTGATTATACAATAAGGATAATATATAACAGTGGCAACGCAGCTCGTGAGAAAACAGCTACACTCCTTCAGAACATTTGGAGCCAGCTAGGGTTCAAGATAAGCGTTGAGACCTATGAGTGGCCAGTATACCTGAGCAAGACTGAGCATGGAGACTACGATGTCTACATAGTAGGATGGGTACCAGACTATCTTGACACTGACAACTGGGTGGGGCCATTCCTCTATGGTGCTACGGAGTTCCACAGTGTTGAGGTTGCCGTAAACCCAGGTTCTGACTACATATCAACGCACATGGCTGCTGGAAATGTAGTTACGCTAGACAACCTACTTACGGCACAGAGGACAAACAACTCAATCTATGTTATAGAAACTGACAATGCTGTCCTTGTTATCGGAGCAAAGGGATCAGGTGCACAGGTGTCTAACCTGCCTTCTGGCAAGACGGTCATAGTAGTAACATACGACATTGATGAGAAGAATACTGAAAGCATAAAGGCACTTATGGAGGCAGGACAGGGATTTGGAGCTATTAATCCTGCATTCTTCCGTGATGCTCACGTAGATGCCCTAGTGTATGCTGAGAGACAGGAGACAGATCCTGCAGTAAGAGAAGAGCTATTCAAGGCATTGAACATCCTTGGAAACCAGTTCTTGCCAGAAGTTATTATAGGACAGAACTACATGGCACGTGTTTACTGGGACTGGGTTAAGGGAAGATATTATCACCCAACACTTGCAGAGCGCTATGATCTCCTGACAGAGGACACACAGGCGCCAATAGTGACCATAGGAATTGGAGAGTACAAGAACGGACCAGACACATTGACAATATCTACGATTGGCTGGCCAGAGTCATTTGACCCAGCGTGGACCTATGAGACGTTTGGATGGGAGATATGGCACGAGATAGGAGACACATTAGTGACGTTCTGGAAGGAGGAAACCAAGGAAGTAGTGCCAGACCTAGCAGTTGCATGGGCTCATAGCAGCGATGGTCTAGACTACTACTTCGTCATAAGAGGTGGAGTAGTAGCTTATGACCCATGGGATGACAAGACATTCCCAATAAGCGCACTTGATGTCCTCTTCTCATACTGGAGAGTTCACAGACTTGGACACTCCGTATCATGGATGGTTGAGACATTCATGGACGTTGAGAGCTCAAGTGTTCTTACTGAGGATGAGTTCAACCAGCTCCTAGCGTCACAGCCACTAAAGGTTGAGTACAAAGGACAGACTGGAGAGGTTCACTCACTACAAGAGCTTCTGAACTTCTTCGGATATACTGGTGACACTGCTGGTGTGTTCCATCTGAGACTAAAGATACCCTACGGAGGTATACTAGCAATAGTAGCTGATCCATTCCTTTCAGTAGTCCCCATGAAGTACCTCCTCGGAGACAACTACGATGCCGCCGTGCAGGCATCGAATAACGGTAAGAACCCGAAGGCATGGGAGCAGTTTGTACAAGAGGGTCAAGACGATCCAACACACCAGCTCATGCACAAGAAGCCAGTTGGCACAGGTCCTTACTACGTTAAGGAGTACAAGGAGAACGCATACATAGTCCTAGAGAGGAATCCATACTACTGGAACAAGGACTACTGGAAGAAGGAGCTCGGCTATGACGTGAGCAAGGACAACGCTCTAGAGGTTGGATTCCACAAGTACGTTATATACATCATAAGCGATGATGCTAACACGAGAATAAGTCACTTCAAGACGGGAGTAGCAGACATGGCATATGTACCACAGGACAGGCTGGACACCGTTAGAGGCCTTACAATGAAAGGTAAAACGTGAAGTTCTCTTCTTTGTTCTCTTTTTATTTTATGTATGTATGTCTGTTATCAACTTCCTTGTGAGTTTTTCTAGTTAGAATTTTATTTGTATAGAGCTTATGTCATGTGAAAATTTTTCGAAACATATAAAGATTAGCATACAGGTCAAACTAAATATATCATCATATTGTACTATATACAAAAGCCTTAAGGGAATGCGTGGGTAATTATTAAGGATATTTCATGGCTGGAGACTCTTGATATTAGCATTTAATGAACATTTAAGGCATCTAAGCATGCATACTTTAAGTTACTTTGACACCAGGTCCTAGCATTTGGTGGTGATCTCCAAATGAGTGGACTTAGGAGATTTTTAGTAAGGAGGCTCCTTACTTTCATCCCGACGATACTCGGAGTTACCCTATTAGTTTTTGTGATAGCATATGCAATCCCAGCAGATCCTGCGAAGGCATGGATTGGTGGTGGAGAGAAGGTAAAGCCAGAGTACGTTGAAAAGATTAGAAAGGAATATCACATGGAT
>QMTU01000078.1 GCA_003663585.1 Thermoplasmata archaeon | reverse complement strand
TGTAAGGAAGCTAATAGCGGAGCTCAATGACGAATATTCTAAGGAGCACTCCTTTGAGATCGTTGAGGTTGATGGAAGATTTAAAATTCAACTGAAAAGGGAGTTCTATGACATAGCAAAGGATTTTATGGAGAGACCTCTTACAGATAGTGAGCTAAAGCTTGTTTCAGCATTAGTCGTAGCTAAAAGGCTTGAAGCCATAAAGGCGTTTAGACTCCTAGGTAAGGAATACAGTAGCGTGATTGAATCTCTTTTAAAGAAGGATGTGATACAAATAGTGCATGAGAGAGGAAGAAAGTACATAGTCCCAGGAGATCGCTTTGAGGAGTTCGTAGAGGTTAATGAGGAATCGCTAAAAGGATCCAAATAGGTTCTTTAAGAGCAATAAGTCCTTTAATGGCGCTTTTATGCGAACAAGGCCATTCACATATGCTATGAATGGCGAAAGTTGCTGGCTTATAAGCTGTAAGAATACATCTCGCGATGTCTCAACTGAGATATCAGCTTCAACATCCTCAGATACCTTCTTAAGCTCCGTAATCTTTCCATCTTTTAGTTCTCCATAAAATATTCCTTCTGGCTGTATTTTTAGCTTAATTCTTCTGTTTAGATCTTTAATTCTTTCGTATAGATCCTTGTCCTCATCAACCTTTTTGTTAAACTTTTCGACAAGGTCCTTTAGTATTTCCTCAATGCTTGTTTCGACGCCCATTTAGACACTCTCCTGTAGGAAAAATACCTCCCTTTCGATGTATATTTAACGAACATGAGATATATGTTTATACGTTGTGATCTAAAATGTGAAGAAAGACCTAAGTGAAAAGGGAACGTGAACTGTAAACTTGGATAATACTCCTATTCATGTAGTCTCAAGCAGGAGGAGAGATCATGAAGAAAGCCGTGATATTTATTATGGATGGTGCGGGGGACAGAGCAATAAAGGAGTTAGGACACCTAACTCCCCTAGAGGCTGCGTGCACTCCAAACCTTGATTATATGGCTAGAAACGGAATAAACGGTCTCATGTACACTGTGGGCCCAGGGATAATTCCTGGAAGCGATACCTCTCACATGAGCCTTTTTGGATATGATCCCAGGAAGTGTTATCCCGGTAGAGGGCCCCTTGAGGCTCTTGGAGAGGGCGTGGACCTTAAGCCTGGAGATGTTGCCTTTAGGGTGAACTTTGCTACAGTAGATGACAGCATGAGGATCATAGATAGAAGAGCTGGTAGGATAGAGTCAGGAACACATGAGCTTGCAAGGCTTATAGATGGAATCGAGATAGATGGCGTTAAGATCATCTTTAAGCCCTCTGTTCAGCATCGTGCAGTGCTCGTTCTTAGAGGTGAGGATCTCTCGGATAAGGTATCTGATTCTGACCCCCATCATGAGGGGGTTCCTGTGAGGAAAGTTGTTCCTCTAGATAATACCCCTGAGGCTAAGAGGACTGCTGAAATACTAAATAAACTCATGAGGATAGCTTACGAGAAATTTAACAAAGCTGAGATAAACGCTAAGAGAAGAGAGAAGGGGTTGCTACCAGCAAATATGATACTTATAAGAGGAGCTGGCATGTTAAGGCAGATAGAGACTATAGAAAAGAAATATGGGATAAGGGGTGCTATAGTCTCCGGGGTGGCTATAGTCAGAGGCGTTGGAAGACTCTTAGGAATGGACGCTCCTAAGGTTAAGGGAGCTACTGGTGATCCAAGGACGAATATAGACGCAAAGATAGATGCCGTAATAAACCTGCTGAGAGATCATGACATTGTCTTGGTAAATATTAAGGCGCCTGATGTCTTTGGACATGATGGCAATTTTATTGGAAAGATGAAGTTTATAGAAAAAATTGACAGACACTTAAGAAGGCTTATAGATTATGCTATTGAGAACGACATATACATGATAGTATCCTCTGATCACTCTACACCATGTTCTAAGAGAGATCACAGCTCAGATCCCGTACCATTAGCAGCTATAGGTCCTGATGTAAGGGTGGACTCTGTAGAGAAGTTTGGAGAGAGATTTGCTGCTTTAGGAGGTCTCGGAACGATTACAGGTATGGGTCTTTTCGGAACAATTCTTGATTGGATAGATAAGGCTGAAAAGTTTGGAGCCTAAAGGTGATGCTTTTTGAGAAGGGTTCTTAGGATACCAAGTAAGGCGAAGCTTCTGCCTGAAGAGATCATTGTGAAGGATGACATAGTGGTCGCAGATAGGTCCGTCGTTGAGAGGGCTTTGAGAACTGATGGGAGGATCTTCATAGGACGATATGTTACTGTGAAGGACCTATTTGCAAAGGGAGAAATAATGATCGATGACATGTCGAGGGTTTTGGGGGACGTTCACTCTGAGGAGAGTATATCTCTTGGAGACCTTGTGAAGGTCAGTGGTCATCTGTACTGTGGGGGAGATCTTGACATTGGGGGAAATGTTGAGATATCCAAGGGGTTTCTAGCAAAAGGATATATAAGAATATCTGGCGGAATTCCGCTATTCATGTATATTTTACTCTATCTCCTGTACCTCCTTCAGATAGGGAAAAGCAAGGAGGTTGATGAAATACTGAAAACTCTTGAAGAGGAAATCCAAGTGAAGGGAGATTACATGCTCATACCATACGACACAAGGATAACAGGAGAGAGAATAAGTACGAAATATAGTATCATTGTTGGTCAGGAGGCAGAGATTTATGGATCTCTTGAGGCTAAAGGACGTGTTACTGTTAGTAATAAGGCAATAATTCATGGGTCTATAAGAAGTACGGGTAACGTGTATATAGGCCCATATGCATACGTTGATGGTGTAGTTCAAGGGAAGTTCGTTAAGATCTCACGTGGTGCTGTAGTAAACAGTGGCATAAGGGCTGAAAACATAAAGATAGTAAGGGGAGCTCAGGTTTATGGAAAGGTGTTCAGTACTAGCGGTATAGAGTTTTTAAGGGATGAGGATATTGAAAAAGACAGAATTGACAGAGAACGTTTAGTTCCAGGACTTGATGAGATATTTGAGGAGTGATTCTTATGTCAGTACTCATAGGCATTGTAGGAAAACCAAACGTTGGTAAGTCAACGTTTTTCGCTGCAGCAACCATGGTTGAAGTTCCAATAGCTAACTATCCGTTCACGACCATTAAGCCGAATAGAGGCATAGGATACGTAAGAGTTCCATGTGCATGTAAGGACTTTAATGTAAGGTGCACCCCAAGAAACTCAATCTGTATGGATGGCATGAGATATGCCCCTATTGAGCTATTGGATGTTGCCGGTTTAGTTCCGGGGGCTCATGAGGGAAGGGGTCTTGGAAATAAGTTCCTAGATGACCTTAGACAGGCACACGCGCTTATTCACGTTGTAGACGTTAGCGGAATGACGAACGAACAGGGAGAGATCTGTGGGAGGAAATGTCATAACCCGAGGGATGACGTTGAATGGTTAATGGAGGAGATAGACTACTGGATATATGGGATAATACAAAAGGATTGGAAAAGGATTTCCAGAAGAGTAGAAGCTGAAAAAATACCCCTAGAGAAGATTCTTTATGACAAACTGTCGGGCTTAAGGATTACCGAAGAACAGCTTGCAGATGCAATAAGAAATGTAGGGAAGAATCCAGAGAATCCAATAGTATGGAATGATGATGACTTACTCCTCTTAGCCTCTGAGATAAGGAGAAGAAGCAAGCCCATGGTAATCGCCGCTAATAAGGCAGACATAGCTGACGAAGATTTTATGAGAGATCTAATGTCTTTAAAGGATGTTAGGGTAATACCTACGTCATCTGAGGCAGAGCTTGCCCTAAGGAGAGCATCACGTGCGGGACTAATATACTATAGACCAGGGGATCCTGAGTTCAGGATCCTTAGGCCAGGTGACTTAACTGAAAAACAGAAAAAAGCCCTAGAGACTATAAGAGAGCTTGTTCTTGAGAGATATGGATCAACGGGAGTCCAAGAGGTACTTGATACTGTGGCATTCGATATTTTGGAGTTAGTGCCAGTATTTCCAGTTGAAGATGAGAGCAAGCTTACAGATAGTGAGGGAAATGTCCTTCCTGATGTATACTTAATGCCAAAAGGGAGCACTGCCCTGGACCTAGCATATAAAATTCACACGGAGATAGGTGAGTCATTTATAAGGGCTGTAGATGTTCGAAGTAAGAAAATAGTTGGAGCAGATTATATTCTAAGACCAAGGGATGTGATAAAAATAGTTACTGGAAAAAAGCATTAAGCTTAGTTAGCTTTCCTCTTGTTAGCCCTATTTGATGGTCTTACCTTTTCAGCTCCTTTGCCCTTGTTTCTGAGACCACGTGACTTCTTACCTGCAGAGGTAAGTCCTCTAAACACTCTTCCCTTGTGTTGTGGTTGGCATATCCAGTTTATGTGTGGATCGTTTCTTATTGCGGGATGATGTGGGTCAATCATTATGACCTCATAGTACTTATAGAGCCCATCTTGTCCTACCCAGTATGAGTTCAAAACCTCAAGGTTTGGAAACTTTCTTGCTGCTCTTTCCTCTGCAATGCGCTGTAGGTTCTTTCTTGGTGTTATCTTACTTACACCAAGGCCTTTTGGTTTTCTTCCAGATCTTGGTCTAGGCTTTCTCATCGAACCACGTCTTATGCGAACTCTCACTATTATAAATCCTTGTTTGGCTTTGTATCCAAGAGCTCGTGCCCTATCAGGTCTAGTAGGCCTTCTTACTCTGACTATTGATGGTCCTTTTCTCCACTCAAGCAATCTATGCCACTGTGGGCTTCCAAAGCTTGTATCAGGCCTTTTCCACGCAAGCCTGAGGTAGTGGTACAGTCCTTTAACCATTGCCAAGCACCTCTAATAACTGATAAGGATCGTGATCTATTGAGTACTGGGATGTGTTAAGATGCTACGAATATCAATAGATCATAACTTAAATAATTTCCTTATTGATACGGTTGATTGCGTCTTGAAGAACCAAAATAGTTATGTACCAGAAATCTCTAAAATTAAACCTGCTAGGTAACAGTCAACTGCTAAGC